>NZ_CAHJXM010000001.1:900000-1112500 GCF_903645295.1 Bacillus sp. Marseille-Q1617 | reverse complement strand
AATCAAGACTGCCTTTTGTCAATCTTTCTCGTTGGACCCAGATTAAATTTGTTTGGTTTATTACATAACCACTGTTAAACACCGCTTTTGATTTCCGTGCAAGACTTCGCTTTCCGCGGGCGGCCGGTGAGCCTCCTCGTCGCTGCGCTCCTGTGGGGTCTCTCCTGTCTCGCTGTTCCCGCAGGAGTCTTCGTCTTGCACTCCAATCAACCGCTAGAACCGTTATTACAACAAAAACCTGTATCAGAGCTATTTATTAGTACACAGAATGCTGTTCTCATCCTATTAAGTATTACTATTATTTACTCATTACTGATGTAAATTCTTTTCTTCTTCCCCAAGCTGTTGATTGATGTATCTTGCTGCAACGAAGAGGAAATCAGACAATCGATTCAGATATGACAGTACTAGAGGATTCACTTCTGCTCCTATTCCGACCGCTTCCCGTTCCGCTCTTCTCACAATCGTACGGGCAGTATGTAACGCTGCGCCGGCAGGATGGCCTCCAGGCAGGATGAAATTTCTTAGCGGAGTCAAAGTCCCATCCATGAAGTCAATCTGCTCCTCGAGCTCTTTAATATTGGACTCTTCAAGCTTCCACTTCACTTCTTTTCCAGGCGGTGTAGCAAGTTCTGCCCCCACATGAAACAGGACGGTCTGGATTTTGTGAAAGAATCCTTCAAACTTTTCCTTGCCGTCAAAGTATTCCGCTTTTAAATAGCTTAACCCGAGACCGATCATTGAATTCGCTTCATCACATGTCCCATAGGCTTCCACCCGCTGATCTTTTTTAGAAACACGTGAACCATATACAAGTGAAGTTGTCCCTTTATCTCCTGACTTCGTATAAATCTTCATATTAATATCCCCTCTCTGAGTCGATCACATTTATTAATTCTTCACTCTTTTTACTATATGCTTTTAGATTCTTTTTAAAAATATCAAATGCTCTTGGCATATACATTTTCGTGATACTGGATAAGTGCGGGGTTACCGTAATCCCCTCTTCCTCCCAAAATGCATGATCGGCAGGCAGAGGTTCCTGTTCGAACACGTCAAGGAAAATATGACCAACCCTCTTTGTTCGTGCTGCCTCGAGAAGGATTGATTCTTTTACAAGGTCACCCCGGCCGATGTTAATGAATACTGCTGAATTCTTCATCTCATCAAAGTGCTCCGTTTGAAGAATATATTTTGTTTTTTCAGTGCTCGGAAGAACTGCAACAATATAGTCAGTATGCGGCAGGAACTCTACGAAATTGTTGAGTGTAAACATCTGGTCGAAGTGTTCCACCTTTATACCTGTGGAATTCACCCCTGCCGTATTCATATTAAAAGCTTTTCCTAACCGGGCGATTTCACTCCCGATTGCGCCTGCCCCTATAACAAGCAGAGAGGAACCGTTCAGTTCGGAAGTCGGAAGTCTTCTGCTCCATATTCCTTCTTCCTCTTGCTTCAAAACGGACCTGAGCTGTTTCGCATGCTGAAGCATCAATCCTAAAGTGAATTCCGCCATCGGAATTTTATGTATCCCCCTTGCATTGGTGACCAGTATCCCTTTCTTTTTGATCGCTTCAAATGGCATTTTCTCCAGGCCGGCAGATGTCACCATGATCCACTTCAGGCGCTGTGAAAGTTCTATATGCGTGTCGGTCAAATCCTCTCCCATCGTGACGATAATCTCTGCTAGCGGCAATGCTTGTTCAGCTTCAGCGATCTTTTTAAAACACATGAATTCAACCTGGGGAAAGTGTTCCTGTAAATCGGTTACAAACTCTTCATTAGGCTGAAATGTTACAACCACCTTCATCATTTTACCTCCCATCCCTGTTGAAAATAGTTTATCATAATTTTCTTTCTTCCATAAAAAAAGAGGACCGATGGATATCGGTCCTTACACGGATGAGACTGACTTATTTGAGGAGGTTGCCCTACTCTTACTATATGTCCTTTACGATGATGTGAATGGACATAAGCCTCAGCCTTTGTAAAATAGGCTGAAAAATAGGCTTACGATAGATTATCTCCAATATACTTCAGAGCTTCCTCCACATGTCCCTTCACCCTGACCTTTCTCCACTCTTTTGCCAGGTTTCCATCCTTATCAATGATAAAAGTGGAACGTTCAATTCCCATATACTCTTTACCGAAGTTTTTCTTAAGCTTCCAAACTCCATATTCTTCAGCTATTTTATGCTCTTCATCCACAAGTAATAGAAATGGCAGGCCGTGCTTGTCTACGAACTTTTCGTGTTTCTCCACTGGATCCGGACTCACTCCCAGGATCACAGCATCAAGTTTTTCAAAGTTCTCATGCTGATCCCGGAAATCACATGCTTCAGTTGTGCACCCAGGGGTCATATCTTTCGGGTAAAAATAAAGGACCACATGTTTACCTCTGTAATCAGATAGCTTCACCTTTTCTCCATTACTAGCCGGCAATTCAAATTCCGGTGCTTTTTGACCTGTTTCAACCGTCATTTCCTAATCCCTCCATTTTGCTCGTTTCTAACGTTAGCGTACCCAATAGGAAGGAAAAACTCAAATCATAAGGGATTACTTTTCATAATTCATAAACGATTTTACGACGAACGCAGCGGGAATCGTATATCCAAGCCAGGATTCAATGAGTGCTATGCCCCTGCCGATTCCAATAGGAGTCACATCCCCATATCCGACAGAGAACAGGGTGATGCCGCTGAAATACATCGTTGTAAAAATATGATCAAAAAAGTCGCCTGATACAGGCTCGCCATTTTCCACAAGTATTTGTATACCTTCCAGCTCCAGCAGAGCAAACAAGAGTCCAAACCCGAGCATGATGGTTACATAGCACATACCCAAAAAGAAAAAATGGTGAAAGGAAACATAATGTACCTTCCATTTGGATGGATAGAACAATGCTCTTAAACTCATAACCATGCAAATCAGAATCATGAAAGCTATCATATAAATCATATTTATTCCCACTTTCAGTGCTTGTCTCTGTATATGTACGCTTTCGTATTCAAAATCATTCCGCCTACTTCTTTCATTCTCCCCGGCTTGGATTCAATTTGCTAAAAAGCTCTCAGGCATACTACAATAGTAGAGGTAAGCAGACATATAGGAATTATCAAGGAGGTAACCCAATGAATTTCACTCAATCAGAATCTTTACATAAAGAAGCATTGGACCATATCGTCGGAGGGGTAAACAGCCCATCCCGCTCATATAAAGCAGTTGGAGGCGGTTCTCCGGTTGCGATGGAAAAAGGAAAAGGTGCATATTTCTGGGACGTTGACGGCAATAAGTACATCGACTATCTTGCAGCATACGGGCCGATCATCACTGGGCACGCTCACCCACATATCACCGAAGCGATCAAAGAAGCCGCTGAAAACGGAGTACTCTACGGAACCCCTACCCGCCATGAAGTAAAGTTCGCAAAAATGATTAAAGAAGCGATGCCGTATATGGATAAGGTTCGTTTCGTCAACTCTGGTACAGAAGCCGTCATGACGACGATCCGCGTAGCCCGTGCATATACAGGAAGAGACAAAATCATCAAATTTGCCGGCTGTTATCACGGGCATTCTGATTTAGTCCTTGTCGCAGCTGGTTCGGGTCCTTCCACCCTGGGAACACCCGATTCTGCAGGTGTCCCGAAGAGCATCGCACAGGAAGTGATCACGGTACCTTTCAATGATATCGACCCGTTTAAGGAAGCAATGGAAAAATGGGGAGATCAAATTGCCGGTGTACTTGTAGAACCGATCGTCGGGAATTTCGGAATCGTCGAACCGAAGGAAGGCTTTCTCGAGCAGGTTAATGAGATCGCACACAGTGCAGGAAGTCTTGTCATTTATGATGAAGTGATCACTGCGTTCCGCTTTATGTATGGAGGGGCACAGGACATGTTGAAGGTTAAACCTGACCTGACTGCACTTGGCAAGATCATCGGAGGAGGCCTTCCGATCGGTGCGTACGGAGGCAAGCAGGAAATCATGGAACAGGTGGCACCGCTTGGTCCAGCGTATCAAGCCGGTACGATGGCAGGAAACCCTGCTTCCATCCTTTCAGGTATCGCATGTCTCGAGGTCCTTAAGGAAGAGGGCGTATACGAGAAGCTGGATGAACTTGGCCAAAAGCTTGAAGAAGGCATCCTGGCCGCAGCCCAAAAACACAATACGCCGATTTCGGTCAACCGTTTGAAAGGAGCGCTCACCCTTTACTTCACAAAAGACAAAGTCGAAAACTACGAGCAAGCCGAGGCAACAGACGGAGAAATGTTCGCCAAATTCTTCAAGCTCATGCTGAACCAGGGCATCAACCTCGCCCCATCCAAATACGAAGCATGGTTCCTCACAACAGAACATACAGAAGAAGACATCAACGTAACACTGGAAGCAGTAGACAAAGCATTTGCACAACTATAACGCCTAATCATTTGCCCCCGTTCATACCATATGAGCGGGGTTTTTTAATAATTTAATATGAAACGATCGGTTTTAACAACCGGTTCAAGCTTTTGATTGGAGTGCAAGAACAAGACTCCTAACCGAAAAGCGGAAGAGCTTTTGTCAGAGGCGGTTTGGCTTATGACATGTGCCTCTAGCCCTGCAGCTAGACAGTTGACTCTCCTAAAAAGGAGGCTTACAGGTCACCCGCGGAAAGCGAAGTCTTGCACGGAAATCGACTGCGGTATATTATTGGCATATTCCCTAATATTATGTAAGCCCTCCCAATCCTTACACATTGACCCCTCCGTTTAACCCCCTGTCGAATAAGGTAATAAAATTGTATAAAACTATTTGCAATTGCCTATTGATATTGCTTTAAAATGCCTGTATAGTACAGTATTGTTTATCAAAAAGTCACTCAAGAAAGGACCTGTTTTCATGAAACTTGGTGCCCGCATCCTTAAAACGGGAATCGCGATTGTCATTGCATTACTTGTTTCACAGATGTTAGGTATTCCATCCCCTGTATTTGCAGGGATTGCAGCGATTTTTGCTGTACAGCCAACCATATACCGTTCTTATTTATCGATTATTGAACAAATCCAGGCAAACCTGATCGGGGCCGGGACAGCAGTTTTATTCGTCCTTTTATTTGGAAGTAACCCGCTCGTCGTTGGACTCGCAGCAATCGTTGCCATTGCAATCATACTTAAATTAAAACTGGAAAAAACGATCGGTCTTGCTTTAGTGACGATGATTGCGATTATGGAAGTCACTGATCAGGCATTTATCCAGTTTGCACTTATACGTTTTTCAACGATCATGATCGGGGTCTTCTCCTCATTCCTGGTGAACTTGATTTTTATCCCGCCAAAATACGAAACAAAGCTGTATCATAAAATCTCTGATTCCAGTGAAGAAATTTTAAAATGGATCAGATTGAGCATGAGGCATGCAACAGAATTCCATTTACTCAAGAAAGACCTTGAACGTATGAAAGAAAAATTAATCAAGGTCGACCAGCTTTACCTTCTGTATAAAGAAGAAAGGGATTATTTTAAAAAGAATACCATCTCAAAAAGCCGAAAGCTGGTCATCTACAGACAGATGATTTCCTCAGCAAACAGGAGCTTTGATATTCTCAAGCGGATAAACCGCTATGAAAATGAAATTCTTCAATTGCCGGATGAATTGAAGAACAGCATTAAAGGACAGCTTGACTGCCTACTGACTTATCATGAACAACTATTATTGAAGTTCATCGGTAAGATGCATCCTCAGACGGATTCAGAAGCATACCAGGATGTATGCCTTCACCGTAAAGAGCTGTTAAAAAGAATGCTAGCTGAAATTCAGAACAACAGTGAAAACGACAATGTCCAGAACTTCCATATGCTTCATATCTTTTCAGCCATCTTCCTTTATGATGAGCATCTTGAACATCTGGAGAAGCTGATTACGAGTTTTCAATCCTATCATACGGATGATAACGAAGTGGAGATCGGAGAGGAAGAAGAATAATATAAAAGATCGTCAACTCCAGTTTGGGATTGACGATCTTTTTCTTTAGTTTTTCATTTTCGGATCGAGCGCATCACGCAGCCCGTCACCCATCAGGTTGAACCCGAGTACGGTAAGCATGATGGCAAGTCCAGGGAAAATCATCGTCCATGGTGCCTGCAGCATGAACGTACGTGCATCCGCAAGCATTTTCCCCCATTCAGGAGTCGGTGCCTGGGCACCCAACCCGAGGAAACCCAACGCTGCAGCCTCGATGATTGCTGTTGCAATGGCTAGTGTACCCTGTACGATGATAGGTGCCATACTATTAGGAAGGACATGACTGAATAGAATTCGGCTGTCCTTCATGCCAATGGCTTTAGCCGCCATTACATACTCTTCCTGCTTAACACTCAATACTCTCGAACGAATCAGACGTCCGAAGTTCGGAATGTTGATGATGGCAATGGCTATCAACGCGTTTCTTAAAGATGGCCCAAGAGCCGCCACTACTGCAATTGCAAGCAGGATGCTGGGAAAAGCAAGCATAATATCAAAGATACGTGAAATGATCGTGTCCACCCATCTACCATAATAACCTGCCACGATTCCCAGAAGACTCCCCGCAACTGCGGAGCCGATTACTGCAAAGAATCCTACCCATAGTGAGATTCGAGCTCCATGTATGATCCTTGATAATATATCTCGTCCGAAGTCATCCGTGCCCAGCCAATGCTCTGAAGATGGAGCCTGCAGCCTTTTTGACAAGTCCTGTTCATTGATTCCCTGCGGGGCAATGACTGGAGCCAGAACGGCTAGGAGAACGAAGAATAAGACGATACAAAAACCGACAAGCGCGATTTTGTTTTTAACAAAGCTTTTCCAAGCTTCCTTCCAGGGAGAAACCGTTTCCTCTTGTAGCCCTGGATTTAATTCCTTTTGCGGTTCTGCGATTTCTGCCATCAGAGTTCACCTCTTTCTATTGATGTTAGTTATATTTAATCCGCGGATCGACAGCAGCGTACAGTAAATCTACGATTAAGTTAATCGTTACGAAGATTGTAGCAACTACCAGAATCCCTGATTGGATTACCGGATAATCACGATAACCGATCGCTTCATAAATATAACGGCCAATTCCCGGCCATCCAAAAATCGTTTCAGTAAGAATGGCTCCCCCCAATAACAGTCCCATCTGCAAACCAATGACTGTCAACACAGGAATAATCGCATTCTTCAGTGAATGCTTGTACACTACCCAGAACATTTTCAACCCTTTTGCCCGGGCTGTCCGAATGTAGTCCGAACGCATGACTTCAAGCATACTTGATCGTGTCATACGTGCAATGATCGCCATGGGGATCGTTGCAAGAGCAATCCCTGGTAAAATCAAATGCTTTAATACTTCACCCAGCTGATCAAAGCGCCCCTGAATGATCGTATCGATAATATACAGATTCGTGATGGAATCAATCGGATTTCGAATATTCTCCCTGCCGGTTGTAGGCAGCCAGTCCAGCTGGATTCCGAAAATCCACTGTTCCATTAACCCTAACCAGAAGATCGGAAGGGAAACCCCGACCAAAGCCAGGATCATAGCCGTATAGTCAAACCAGGAGTTCTGGAACCATGCACTGATGATCCCCGCATTTACGCCTATGACAACGGCTATGATGATTGCTACCACTGCTAACTCAAATGTAGCTGCCAAATAGGGCCATATTTCCTGAGAAACTTCTACTTTTGTACGTAACGACTCCCCTAAATCACCTGTAAATAAGCCGCCAAGGTAGTTGAAATATTGCACATACCATGGGTTGTCCAGACCCAATTGAGCCCGAAGTGCCTCAATCGCCTCTTTTGTCGCCTGCTGACCTAAGATCACCTGAGCCGGATCCCCTGGAATTGCGCGGATGATAAAAAATACGATCAGGGTCATACCCAGTAATACAGGTATCAACTGAAGTAATCTTCGTATGGTGTATTGAAACATCTTGTTCACCCCTCTTAATGGAGATTCTTAACCTAAGAAGCAAGTTCTTAACCTTTTCTCATGAGAGTGGATACACGTTTGATGGTGTATCCACTCTGAATGTTATTTTGAGGAGGCTGGCGAGCCCCTCCGCTTTTCTATTGTCCAGCTCCAGCGGCTAGAGACTCGAGACATAAGTCATGCCATCCCTAAAGGCAAAAACACCTTTAGGGATGCCCTGCCTTATGCTTGTCGTCTCTAGGCGAGCCGCCTCCGCCTTTCTATCGTCCAGCTCCGGCGGCTAGAGACTCGAGACATAAGTCATGCCATCCCTAAAGGCAAAAACGCCTTTAGGGATGCCCTGCCTTATGCTTTCGTCTCTGGGCGAGCCGCCTCCGCCTTTCTATGTACAAAGGGGAGAAATCAAAGACGTCTCCCCTTTGTGTACCTTATTATTGTTCGATATCAACTTCGCCTAGGAAGTCAGAACCTGTTGGATGCGGTTTGAAGTTCTTAAGTGCTGCAGTTCCAGCCAATAATGGTGTGGAGTGAGCAAGTGGAACCCATGGAGCATCCGCATGGATGATTTCTTGAGCTTCTTTATAAAGCTCTTCACGCTTTGCTTCATCCGTTTCAGATTGCGCAGCGATCAATTTTTCATGAAGCTCGTCATTGCTGTAGTACGTGTAGTTGTTGCTTCCGATGTTGTCTTTATCAAGAAGGACATATAGGAAGTTGTCAGCGTCACCGTTGTCACCAGTCCAACCTAGTAAGAACGCGTCAGCTTCACCTTTACGAGCTTTTTCCAGGTAAGTTGCCCACTCGTAAGAAACAATTTTTGCTTTGATGCCAACTTCGGCAAGGTCAGCTTGAATCGCTTCAGCCACTTTTTGTCCGTCCGGCATGTAAGGACGTGGAACTGGCATTGCCCAAAGCTCCATTTCAAAACCTTTTTCATGTCCTGCTTCAGCAAGGAGTTCTTTAGCCTTTTCAGGATTATACTCATAACCTTCGATATCGTCGTTATAACCGCCGATTACCGGAGGCATTGGGTTTTTCGCTACTTCCGCTCTTCCTTCGAAGAATGCGTCAACGATCTCCTGCTTGTTGATTGCGTAGTTGATTGCTTGACGTACTTTAGGATCATCAAATGGTTTACGGGTAGAAGTCAAACCAAGGTACCCGACGTTCATGGAAGGACGTTCGAATAACTGTAATTGGTCATTGCTCTCCACTTGTGATGCATCACTAGGATTCACACCATCAGCAAGATCGATTTCACCAGAAACCAATGCATTAAGACGTGCAGAGTTTTCAGGGATCGACTTAAATACAACTTGATCTAACTTAGGATAATCTTTTTGCCAGTAATCTTCGTTTTTAACTAAGACAATCTTGTCGTTACGTTTCCATTCTTTGAATTTGAATGGTCCTGTACCAGCGTCTGTTGGAGCTTCACCCAGCTTATCGCCAAGCTCATCAAGTGCTTTAGGACTTACAATCGCAAACGGACTCATTGCGATATTCTTTAAGAATGGTGCTTGAGGACGTTTTAATACAAATTCTACAGTCTTTTCATCGACAGCTTTTACTTCCTTGATAACGTGGCCTTCATCACCTTTAAATCCGCCAAACATAGATTTGTAGTAGTAGAAAGCTTCTTCATTTCCATTCATCCAGCGCTCGAAGTTTTTAACGACAGCATCCGCATTAAAGTCTGTGCCGTCTTGGAACTTAACTCCTTCTCGAAGAGTGAACGTATACGTTAAACCATCATCTGAAACCTTCCATTCTTCTGCGAGTCCAGGATTTACTTCTGTATCCTGCTCTCCGAATTCTACTAATGTTTCAAAAATGTTCTTTGTTACCTTAAATGATTCACCGTCAGTAACGGTCGCCGGGTCAAGAGCAACTGAGTCTCCCCCGCGTCCGAAGATCAATACTTTCGGATCTCCGCTATCTTTACTGTCGCTGCCTTCGC
Organism: Bacillus sp. Marseille-Q1617; assembly: GCF_903645295.1. NCBI lineage: Bacteria > Bacillati > Bacillota > Bacilli > Caryophanales > Bacillaceae > Bacillus > Bacillus sp. Marseille-Q1617. The sequence continues at coordinate 1,102,605 of NZ_CAHJXM010000001.1, read as the reverse complement.
CTGAAGAACCTTCAGAGCCTCCGCATCCGTATAACACGGATGAAAGGACTAAAATCAGCAGCATTAAAATTGACCAGCCTTTCTTCCTCAATGAAATCCCCTCCTGAATAATGTTTATATACTTATGAGGCTTGCCGCCTAATAAAGATGGCAAGCTACATAATGCCCTGGTTGGTGTTCCTTGAATTCCGGCACCTTCTGTTTACAGACTTCCGTTGCCATAGGGCAGCGGGTATGGAAGGTGCATCCGCTTGGCGGATTGGAAGGACTCGGAATGTCCCCCTGCAATAGCTGTGTTTCTCTCTTAAAGTCCGGATCTGGTATCGGGACTGCGGAGAGAAGGGCCTGGGTATAAGGGTGCAATGGTTTCTCATATAAAGTCTCACTATCACTGAGCTCTACCATTTTCCCTAAGTACATAACTCCCACTCTGTCGCTTATATGTCTAACTACACCCAGATCATGAGCAATGAAGATATAGGTGAGTTCGAACTCTTTCTGAAGATCCTGCATCAGATTTAAAACCTGTGACTGGATGGATACGTCTAATGCAGAGACAGGTTCATCCGCGATGATCAGTTTCGGTTTTGTCATGAGTGCACGGGCAATCCCGATCCGCTGTCTTTGCCCTCCGCTGAATTGGTGCGGATAGCGTTTCGCGTGATAGCTGCTTAAACCTACTATGTTCAGAAGTTCATGCACTCTCTTTTTACGTTCTTTTGCCGATCCCATTCCGTGGACCTTGAGCGGCTCTTCCAAAATCTTTTCCACTGTATGCCTTGGATTCAAGGAAGCGTATGGATCCTGAAAGACCATTTGGATTTCCCGGCGGATTTTTCTCATTTCTGAGTTTGATAGATTCGTAAGCTCGCGGTCTTCAAAAGTGACTCTGCCTTCGGATGGGTCGATCAGCCTCATCAGCATCCGGCCGGTAGTGGATTTACCGCAGCCGCTTTCTCCTACGATTCCCAAGGTCTCTCCCTTGTTGACTGTAAAAGAGACTCCATCCACTGCTTTCACTGAACTGACGGGTCGTCCAAGAATTCCTCCTGTGATAGGAAAATGTTTCTTAAGATTTTCAACCTTTAGCAATGGTTCCGTCATAAACTCCCTCCTCTGCTTCATCGAACAGGAAGCACCGTGTGCAATGTCCTGGTGTTGTTTCATATAGTTCCGGCGTTTCTACCAGACAGCGGTCGAACGCAAAATCGCATCGGGCTGCAAACCTGCACCCTCTTTTAATCGACCCGGGTTTAGGGACATTCCCCTGAATCGAGTGGAGCCGCTGCTGTTTCACCCGCATATCGGGTACGGACTGGATGAGTCCTTTGGTATATGGATGCTGTGGATTTTTGAAGATTTCTTCCACGGTTCCTTCCTCAACCACTTTTCCTGAATACATCACTACGATTCTTTCGCATGTTTCTGCAACCACTCCTAAATCGTGTGTGATGAGCAGCACAGCTGTATTCAGTTCTTTATTCAGCTTTTTCATCAGCTTTAAAATCTGGGCCTGGATGGTTACATCGAGTGCGGTGGTAGGTTCATCGGCAATAAGCACCTGCGGGTCGCATACCATTGCCATCGCGATCATGACCCTTTGTCTCATCCCTCCAGACAACTGATGCGGATATTCCTTGATCAGTTCGTCTGCCCGCGGGAGTCCAACCATTTTCATGATTTCGACTGCTTTGTCTCTCGCTTGTTTCTTCGTCGCTTTTGTATGTATGCGAATCGCTTCGGTCAATTGATCTCCTATCGTAAAAACAGGGTTTAACGATGTCATCGGTTCCTGGAAGATCATGGCTATGTCATTACCCCGGATATCTCTCATTCGCTTTTCTGAAACTTTCGTCAGGTCTTCATCCTTATAAAGGATCTTACCGCCTGTGATTTTCCCCGGCGGGCTGGGCACGAGTCCCATGATGGAAAGCGAGGTGACACTTTTACCGCATCCGCTCTCTCCGACCACTCCCAGGATTTCACCTTCATTCACATGAAAACTAACGCCATCGACTGCAGGAACTTCTCCATCATCTGTAAAAAAGGAGGTCCTTAAATCTTCTACGGTTAGTAAAGGACGTGCTTGACTCATTCAAATCCTCCCCTTGAAACAATTCTCTCTTTTCTCAATTGTGGTACTTTTCTAAATTTTTATATGTTTCTTATTATACAAGATGTTACAAATGTTGCAATCTATTTTCAGAATTTTCTTCTCAATCCTTTTATTCGTCTATGTTGCCTAATCCATTTCAATATATGTCCAAAAACCCGTTTCATTCCTCCTATATCTTTTAATAGAGTAAAGAAGGAGACTTGTAATTTATAGGAGATTATCGGCATATCAACAAAAATAATCATGACTTTTTTCCCTGCACAAAAAAGGTCCGTGCTACACTGCTGTTTTGACACAGTGTGGCACGGACCTTCTATTATTGATCTAATTGCTGAACCTGAAAAAGCTTATAATAATGTCCCTGTCTTTCCATCAATTCCTGGTGCGTGCCCATTTCCGAGATCTCTCCATGCTCCATGTGAATGATCCTGTCTGCATGGGTGATCGTTGATAAACGGTGGGCTACAATGAACGTGGTGCGATCTTTCGCCAATACTTCCAACGCTTCCTGGATCAGATGCTCACTCTCGAGATCAAGTGCAGAAGTAGCTTCATCGAGAATAAGGATAGGCGGGTTTTTCAGGAAGACCCTGGCGATTGCCACTCTTTGTTTCTGCCCGCCGGAGAGCTTCACACCTCTTTCTCCTACTCGTGTGTCATACCCCTCAGGCAGCTTCATGATGAAATCATGGGCATTTGCAGCTTTGGCAGCCTTTATGACATCTTCATCACTAGCTTCCGGGTTTCCGAATTTTATATTCATTTTCACAGATTCACTGAAAAGAATATTATCCTGAAGTACCATTCCGATTTTATCCCTGAGAGATCTGGCCTCGAATCTTCTGATGTCTGTACCGTCTAATTGAATTTCTCCCTTGGTCACATCGTAGAATCGCGGGATCAAACTGACAAGAGAGGATTTGCCCCCGCCGCTCATTCCCACAAGTGCAACGGTTTCCCCTGATTGAATATCCAGATTGAGATTCCTCAGTACCTCTTCTTCCTTAGGATCATATTGAAAGGATACATTTTTGAACTGGATATCCCCTTTCACATTGCGGCATGGAACTGCACCGGGCTCATCATCCACATCATACTTTTCATCCATGAATTCAAATACCCTGTCCATGGAGGCGATTGATTGCGTCAAGGTAGTCGATGAATTCACGAGCCTTCTCAGTGGATTATATAACCGGTCAATATAAGCAATGAATGCCGCCATTGTACCGATGGTGAGGTCTTCTTGTATTACTTGAAGACCTGCGTACCCAATGATGATCAATGGAGAAATATCCGTAATGGTATTCACCACCGCGAAGGCTTTCGCGTTCCAGCTCGTTTGCTTTAATGCTTTGGTTAAGAAGTTGCTATTCTGTCCTTCAAATTGCTTCTGCTCATAGTCCTCCACTGCAAAACTCTTGATGACAGACATCCCCTGCACCCTCTCATGCAGATGGCTCTGAACTTCTGCAAGCGCTTGTGAACGCTCCCTTGTCAAACCTCGCAGCCTTCCGAAGAAATAGCGTACCGAAAAGGCATAGAAGGGAAAAGCAATCAATGAAACCAGCGTCAGTGTCACGTCCATCGTAAACATAATGGCAAGTGCTATGATGATAGTGGCTGCATCCAGCCATAGATTCATAAGTCCCGTGATGACGAAGTTCTTCGTCTGCTCGACATCATTGATCACCCTTGAGATGACTTCGCCTGCACGGGTATTGGAATAATATTTAAAACTCAATTTTTGAATATGGGAAAAGAGAGTATCCCTTAAATCAAAAAGGATCTTATTCCCTGTCCATTGTGCAAAATATTGCCTGTAATACTCAACCGGCGGTCTGATGATGAGAAACAGCACAAGCATAACGCCCATGATCGTAAGTAAATTACTTGTTTTTTCCTGTGTTGTTAAGCTCCCATTCCCCACGATATCGTCGATGACGTATTTAATCAGAATCGGAATCAGCAATGGAATGGCAAACTTAATAATTCCTATGATGAGGGTACCTATAATCTGCCAGCGATAAGGCTTAACAAATTGCAGGTAACGTTTGATACTATCCAAGTCATTACTCCTTTCCAAGTAAGAGCCTGTAGATTTATCCATTTTTCACGCGCTTTAAAAAAAGAACGAAAACAGCCTCCATTAAAAAGGGATGACCCAACAGGAACACGGTACTCCTTTTCTCCAAAAGCCAGTCTACTGGGAGAGAAAAGGAAGCTCCTTACTGGGTCAGCCCTTCGTAAACTATACAGTTGTCCAGGTTGGTTACCCCCTATGTGTTAAGTAGCGATCATACCAGATATCAATGAAGTCAGGTGCAAAAGGACCTTTCCTTTGTCGTATCCATCGTACAAGCTTGTCCACATTTCTCTTCAGGATGTGATCGATCACATCCGGGTAACCGTACAATTTCCGATGAGCCTCGTATTCATCCTCATCAAGCAATGTATACGTCATATCAGGAAACACTTTAATATCCAAGTCATAATCAATGTACTTGATTGCTTCATGATCGTATACGAATGGTGAACTTAAATTACAATAATAATAAATCCCGTCCTCACGGATCATACAAATAATGTTAAACCATAGTTCAGAATGAAAATAACAGATTGCGGGTTCGCGTGTCATCCATGTTCTTCCGTCTGATTCCGTTACAAGTGTCCGGTCGTTTCCCCCGATGATCACATTACTTGTCCCTTTCAAAACAGTCGTTTCATTCCATATCCTGTGGATATTTCCATCATGCTTATAACTATGTATTTGTACAGATCGCCCTTCAGTGGGAACAGCCATTGTATCCCCTTCTTTCCTAACAAATTCCATGTATATATAATTGTTTATTCTATTATTATAACGTTTCCCCAGCAAATTTAAAACAAAAGGGCTGTCTTTAAAGAAATTCGTCTTTAAAGATGGCCCGGTTTTGGATTTTATTTAACTGTGTAAGTGATTGGGTTGCATGGTGAACAGATAGTAAATTATTGGATAACTCTTTTAAATGCCGCAGTTGATTTCCGTGCAAGACTTCGCTTTCCGCGGGTGGCCCGTGAGCCTCCTCGTCGCTGCGCTCCTGTGGGGTCTCACATGTCTAGCTGCAGGGCTTAGAGGCACATGTCATAAGTCAAACCGTCCAAGAAGGCAAAGGGCGCCTTCTAGGTCGGTTCGCCTTATGCCAACCGCCTCTGAGCAAAGCCCTTCCGCTTTTCGAATTGGCCACTTCTCCCGCAGGAGTCTTCGTCTTGCACTCCAATCAACTGCTGGATAGTCGCCAACCACTATTCAGTTCCCATAACCTTCTTAAAATTTTTAGATTAAAATTAAGACTATGACGGCACTTCATTATATTCTTCCTGATAGGAACGGATTACGTCATCGGTTTGTTCCTGAAAGATACGGTGGATTTCTTTCAGCTCTCTTTTCTTTTGGATGATTTCACTTTTCAATGACTGGACCTTGGTCATTTCCTGCAATTCTATAAGTTCCCCTTCAAGTTTCTGGCAGCGCTCAATCTCTGCCTGAAGAAACAACAGCTTATCCATTGTCGCCAACTGTTCAGATACCAATTGATTAAACCTTTGCTGCATCAAACCTACCATCCCTTCTAAACAAGCTCTCTTAGAACATTCTCCTTCCACTTTCCAAACCCTTTGACAACATCTGTCACAATCCCACCACTTTTGTCGACCACTCTCTCTACCTCTTTAAAGCATCGAGGGACGGGCCTTTAGTTTGCTAAATGCCCGTCCCTCGATACTTCAACGCAGAAAAGCACCCGCCGGTAAGCGGGTGCTTGGTCTGATCTTCAGCGATTATTGTTGTTGACCAGAGTTTTGACCTTTTTTAGCTTGAGATTGAGCGTTTTGTTGACGCACCTCTTGAGCGTTTGTTTCAGAAGCGAACTCAGTACCGTATTGTTGCTGAGCTCCTGCTTGAGCGTTTTGTTGTTTAACGTGTTGAACGCTAGTACCAGATTGAGTTTTGTTTGGTTGTTTTGCCATTGTAATCACCTCCACGCTAATTAAGATAACCTGGCGCGAGGGAGACTATCCAAAAAAATAATGGAAAAACAATCCATAAAACAGACATCAAACGAGCAGTGAACGCCCGCCGTCCACGATGATCGTTTGGCCTCTGATCATCGATGAATCGTCCGAAACCAGGAACAGAACCGACTTCACAAGATCTTCGATTTCCACCATGCGTCCAGCAGGAGTATTTTTACGTGCATCCTCCAAGAGGTCTTCACGATTCGGGAAATGTTTAAGGGCATCCGTATCGATCGCTCCTCCGGAAACAGCATTTACAATGATATTCTTTGGAGCAAGCTCGACTGCCAAATAACGCGTCAATGCTTCCACCGCTGCTTTTGAAACGCCCACGGTGGTGTAGTTATCAAGGTAACGGATCGACCCGAGTGAGCTGATACTGACGATCTTTCCGCCTTTATCCATCAATTTCGCGGCTTCCTGGGCACAGAATAGTAAAGCTTTACTGTTGATATTCATCGTCCAGTCCCAATGAGACTCTTCAAGCTCCATAACGGGTCTCAGCACCCCGGAAGCTGCGTTGCTCACAAGCACATCCAATCGTCCGAACTCTTCTTTGATCTGTTCGAACATCGCTTTGATTTTATCCACATCACCTACGTTGGCACGGACGACAAATGCTTTCCGGCCTAACTTTTCTACTTCTTCAGCAGTTTCAAGAGCCCCTTTTTTGCTGCGGGCATAGTTCACGACGATATCGTATCCCTGCTGGGCCAATTGAATGGCAATTTCTCTTCCAAGCCCCCGGCTGCTTCCTGTTACCAATGCTACTTTTTCACTCATTCTTGTTCATCCTTTCAAATTTATTTTCCATAACAAGCAATTGTTTTTCAAAGCATAATCAGCCTCCATTTACTTAAAACTAATGGAGATAATTCGAATAATTGGAGGTCTGATCGTATGTATGTTGGTCGGGATATGACGGAGCTGTCCATGCTCCCTAAAAGTGAATGGAAGAAAAGCGAACTTGCCTACTTTCATCATTCACTACAACAAATAGTACCCTATTTGAACGCAGAAGGACAATCCATTCATCGTGAAATCGTTGAAGAGATTGAAAACAGGGGCGGATTGAACCGCGGGGAAGCTGATTATACACATGGCACGAAAACGGTATACGATTGATAGTAAGTCTATCAAGGCCCTTGGCTGAAGACGTGTTGACATGCCTTCAGCCAAGGGCCTCTATATCAGTTGTTTACTACATGATTTGTTTCTTTCCAGATTTTCTGATGGGAAACCGGAAATGCATATTTTTCCATTTCTTCATTCGTTACGGCAATTAATTCAGTATCTTTTAAAGCGGTACTTTCGACGCTCCCGGCATATACTTCAATATCCCAGATGATATGAGAGAATACATGCTGAATTTTGGTGATGACTCCTGCTTTTAAGGAAGCTTCCACGCCATAGTCTGCTTCCAACCTTTCTCCCAGCTGCTTTCTTCCGCTTCTCGTCTCTGTCACTTCAAAATTGGGGAACTCCCACAGGTTCGCCAGCAGGCCTGTGCTTGGACGTTTGTGAATCACAACACGGTTATCCTCAGTGAAAAGGACGGCTGCGGCCATATTCAACTTGCGTGCCGCCTTCTTTTTTGATTTGATCGGAAGTTCTGTCTGTACTCCTTCATGGAAGGCCTGACAATGTTCACGTACCGGGCATAGCAGGCAGGACGGGGATGTCGGCGTACATATCAATGCACCCAGTTCCATTAAAGCCTGATTGAAGTAAGAAGGATTCTCTTTTGAAATAAGAGCCCTTACGGCTTCCTCGAACACTTTCCGTGACGAAGGCTTCGCTATATCAAGCCATATGGAGAGGATCCTCGAGAACACCCTCATGACGTTTCCGTCTACAGCGGGCTCAGGTTTCCCATAGGCGATACTGAGGACGGCTCCTGCAGTATAAGGACCGACACCTTTAAGGGAAGAAATCTCCTTGGGAGTATCAGGGACGACCCCCCCATATTTTTCATGGACTTCCTTCACTGCCGATTGCAGATTTCTGACCCGTGAATAATACCCAAGACCTTCCCATGCCTTCAATACTTCCTCCTCATTTGCAAGGGCGAGAGCATCTATTGTAGGAAATTTCTCAAGGAATCGGTTAAAATAAGGAATGACTGTATCTACTCTGGTCTGCTGAAGCATGATTTCTGATACCCATACTTTATAGGGATCACGATCCTTTCTCCACGGCAGGTCACGCTGCTCCCTTGAAAACCAGGTAATTAAATCTTTCTGAAATTCCTCACGGTCAATGGTCTCTAAATGTTTTAACGGTTCTTCTTTCAATTTGTACCTCCAAAGATGTTAGATGTTGCGATGATTAGGGAATAAATAATGTATTATGAACTTTTTTTCAGCCCGAAGCATGTCATTTCTTTTAATCCGCCGCAGATGCAATCATCCAATAATCCAAATAGTAAATGACGGCGGGACGTTCGTAAACGTTTAAGTGCGAAGTAATGTGCCTCTGTCGGGACGTCGAATGTTTCGATGTATCGATTGGAATCCGCCTCGGATTTTTCCCAGCAAATATTCATGGCATCGTACTCCGGCAATGTGTGAAGGATGTTTTCCATGATCTGCCTGTATTGATGATGGAGACTGTGCTTGATTTCATATTCAAGATAAATTTGTAATGATTTTTTCATTTGAAATATGCTCCTTTTAACCATATCATGAAGTGCAACGAAAACAAACGAATTCAGTCAAGGGAGGACTTTTTTTGGATACAGGTACTCATATCGTTATGGGTTTCGCTCTGGGAGGTTTAGCCACGCTCGATCCCGCTGTCGCTGAGAGCAGCGCTACTTCAACGAGTGTCCTCATAGCTGCAGTCATCGGTTCTCAGATCCCTGACATTGATACTGTGTTGAAACTGCGAAATAATGCGGTATATATACGTCACCACCGTGGAATCACTCACAGCATTCCCGCTGTCCTTATGTGGCCCCTGCTCATAGTCGCATGCATCTATCCATTTTTTCCTGAAGCGAATCTGCTTCACTTATGGATTTGGACATTCACTGCCGTTTTCCTGCATGTATTTGTCGACATATTCAACGCTTACGGCACCCAGGCTCTGAGGCCGATTTCGTCGAAATGGGTCGCTTTGGGTGTGATCAACACGTTTGATCTTCCCATATTCATCATCCATGTGATCGGCTTGATCCTATGGGGGCTCGGCTTTCCGCCTGGAGAGACGTTCCTGGTGATGTACATCGTCATTTTCGCCTATTATGTCCTCCGGTTCCAAGTTCAAAAAGCTGTTAAGAATGCCGTCAAAAGAAGGATACCGGAAGCCGAGAAAATCATCGTCTCCCCTACCATGCGCTTTTTTCAATGGCGGCTTGCCGTTGTTACGAAGGATAAATTTTATGTCGCAAGGGCTTTTAGACGTTCGATCACGATATTTGACGAATTCAATCGAATTCCTATACCGGATCTTCCAGTCATCAAAGCGGCTAAGAAAGATAAGAACCTATCGGCGTTTCTTTCCTTCTCTCCTGTTTACCGCTGGGAAATAGACGAATTCGACGACCATTTCGAGGTTCGCTTCATTGACCTCCGTTACCGGAATAACGGTCATTACCCATTTGTCGCACTCGTTCAGCTCGACAAGGATCTTAGCGTTGTCAGCTCTTATACCGGCTGGGTATTCAGCGAGGAAAAATTGCGCAAAAAAGTCGATATCGACATTTTAATCGATTAACGCACCGAGGGACGGGCCTTTAGCATGCTAAAGGCCCGTCCCTCACTTCTTTAATGCACTAAACCATCATCTTCGTTGCTTTGTTCATTCTCAAGCAAGTGTTTGTATTTGGGGTTTCGAGCAGCGAATTCATGGATGCGGGAACCGTAGTTCGTGATCCATTGTCGTACCACCCTTTCAGTCACTTCTTTCCCCTGATATTCGTATCCTGCTTTGGCATATGTGGTTTCAAAATCTTCCCATACGAGCTCGACCCACGTTCTTGCCCTTTCATAAGAAAGTTCACTGTTTATTTCCAATAATAATTCAGTAAGCTCATGAAATGTCGTCTCCATTTTTTCTCCTCCTTTTCCATATGTTTTTATGATAAAGTACAGCGTGTGCATCCATACTATTAGTACGTGGTTAAGCTTAGTGGAGCCTTTGCTTTTTCACGGTATGAAATAATTAAACCTTTTAGGAGGCAGATTATGCGTAATAAAACAACCGGGTTCCCCAATATGAATAACAACAAATTCGAAGGAGAACCAAGAGCTAAAGCCGAATATGCATCCAAAAGGGCAAATGGTACCATCAATACCCATCCTCAAGAACGTATGGCGTCTTCAGGAAAAAGAAAACAAGACTCGATATAAGAAGTTAACTTTTTAGGGGGTAGTCACGATGGCAAACATGAAAAATAATTTCAACCAAAATAAGTACAGCAGTCCATTTAACAAAGCATTTTACAATCCAAAACATGCTCATTCCCAGGCAAATGGACAAACCACGCAAACACAGAATATGATCATTCTTGAAGCTGAAACCCGTAAACGTTCTTAAATGTCCAAGGTCCGTCACTCACCGCTTCATGCGGCGGGGGACGGACCTTGGTTTTAATTTTTGTCAGATTTCAGAAGGGAAATCGGCAGTGCTTCTTCCTTTCCATCACCGCCAAGGCGGTATCCCCAGGCAAATACGCCGTTCAGATAGTCTATCTTAAAGAATACACCGGGATCCCCTTCGATGGCGTAAATACCGCCGGATTTATAATCATCAGGGTTCATCAGGTACGCTTGAGCCATCAGCGCTTTACGTTCGAGCACAGCGAATTCATTAACAATCCCAAGCTGTTCAGCTTTTCTTGCTTTTTCCTTTAGGCTGGCAATTTCCTGCTGTAATTCATGTTGTGACATTTCACTGTATCTTCTTTCTTGCTGTTCCATGTTCTCATCACCTCTACTAATGATAATTATAGATAAGATGATACAATAAGGAAAGAGGATAAGCTTGATTCGGGTCTTAGTGGTGCAAAGAAGTTTTCAATACATTCTACATAAATTATGAAAGGACGATTCGTCATGAAAAAAGCAATCATCACTGGTGGAGGCACAGGTCTGGGGAAAGAACTAGGCAAGCTGCTATCAAAAGAGTATCATATCGTTTTGTTAGGGCGCACAAAAGAAAAGCTGGAAGAAGCTGCAAATGAAATAATACAAACCGGGGGCGAAGTCTCGTATGCAGTTCTTGATGTGCGTTCAAGAATCGATATCGAACAAGTCTGCTCCACAGAAATCCTACAGGATGATATTGAATTATTGATACATAATGCAGGAGTCGGCTATTTCGGCCCATTGACGGAAGCGAAGGACGAAGAACTTGAAGCGATGTTTGAAACCAATGTTATCGGCCCCATCCGCTTAACGAAAGCCCTTCTGCCTCAGTTGGAAAAGGGGCATACCACCATTATCAATATCATTTCCACTGCAGGCTTAAGAGGTAAAAAGAACGAATCACTGTATGTGGCAAGTAAGTTTGCACTGAGAGGCTTCGGAGAGAGTTTGCAGAAGGAATATCAGGATTCAGGACTCAAGGTCGTCAACGCTTATATGGGCGGCATGAATACACCGTTCTGGGATGAGACCGATCATATCAGCGACCGTTCACGTTTGCGATCCCCGGAGGAAGTGGCAGAAATCATTGTGGAACAATATAAGTCGAACGATGAAATCGTCATCGAATCCAAAAAATGACATTAAAAAAGTCGGGGGCCATCCCTCGACTTTTTTATATACGAATTTAAGGAGCAAACGGAAAAAACATAAAAGCCACGAAGAAAAACAATAAAGGAACGATTACAACAGCTAATAAATCCATAACAATCAACAAGGCGATCCACACCCATCTCGCACCTTCAGTTTGTTTTTTATACTGCATGATGCACCGAATATTCAAGAGTATCAATAACATCATTATTCCAATAAAAAAGAAAGGCACAACCCATTCACCAAGTGTTTCTGCATGCCCCTGATTTCTCCATTCAAGCTTCCCCAATGAATAATAATCCGTTTGCAGTTTCATCACCATTTCCCCAACGAGAAACGTAAGCCCCGTCGCTAAAACGATTCCTCCTGCAATCAATTTAAACCTTTTTCCTGTCCCTATAAGAAGAACCAGCATGATACCTGTAAGCAAGACCGCAGCGACTTCCACCCCTTTTATCCCCCCTTCATGCTTTTAAAATCCCTTGTTCAATCTTCTTCCTTCAACACTTCAAGAAAATGTTCGATTTTCTCTATCGTAAACCCTTTCCGATACAAAGTCTGTTTCATTTTCTGCTCGTATTCATATCCCTCATATTTAGAAGAAAGCCTTCTGTGTGCTTTCTTCCCTTGATGATAAAGGGCATCCCATTGTTCATCCTTATCCCGTTCGATATCGAGCGTTTCCCAAACCCTTTTCATAACCGAACCGGCATATCCTTTACGCTGAAGATTTTGTTCGATTTTCTGCTTGGCAATCATAAAGGAGTCTTTCCGATACTTCTTCATAAGTTTCTCAGCGATCGCCACCGCTTTATCGACCTGCTTCTCTAAAGTAAATGCCTCGAGAGCTTCTTCAATGTATGGATCGTCCACACCTTTTCGGTACAATTCCCCCCGGATCCAGCTTGGACCCTTGTCAGAAGTATTGATCTGGGTCCCTGTAAAGGCCTTTGCAAATTCTAAATCGTCAATATACTTCATATCCTTTAGTTTATGAATGACTTCCCCGATGATGCCTTCTTCTAGTTCATTGCCCTTCAGATGATCCCGGATTTCTTTTTCAGTTCTCATTCTGTATGACAAAAAATGAATCGCCCTGTTTAAAGCTTTTTTCACATCATCTTCATATTGCATTCCCGAAATTTCAAGTTCATCGACTTCAAGTCCTTTTCGGAGCCCGAATTTGGCGAGCACAACTTCATCAACGCTGAAAGCATATTTGCCGTCAATAAATAAATTATACCGTTCATCATTTTTCACTTGTTTCGTAATTTTCGTTATGACACCCATATTTTCCACCTCCTTACTAATGTAACACATCGGATTATGTTTTTTATTCTGCAAATAGGTAAAATAATAACTATAACTGGAGGGATGACCATGAAAATAGCCATTACTGGAGGAACAGGATTTGTCGGTCAGGCCGTGACTAAGGAGCTGTTGGACCACCATCATGACGTTGTAGTCCTGACAAGGAGCCCGGATAAATATGAAGACCGCTCCGGAGTTACTTACGTTAAATGGTTGACTGAAGACGCCGATCCACTGAATGATCTTGAAGGGACGGATGTTTTCATCAACCTTGCAGGCGAATCCATCAACAGCGGCAGGTGGACTGATGAGCGGAAGAAGCGGATCATTAACAGCCGCATATCGTCAACACAGGAAGTCATCAATATCATGAAAAATCTATCGCACTCACCTTCATGTTTAATCAATGCGAGCGCGATTGGATTTTACCCTTCTTCAACTGAAAGTACGTATACGGAAGCTTCCACAGAGAAAGCACATGATTTTCTCGGGGAAACCGTTCAAATATGGGAAAAGGAAGCATCAAAAGCAGAAAAATCAGGATTTCGCGTAGTTTACACAAGGTTTGGCATCATTCTTGGAAAGGGTGATGGGGCTCTTCCACGGATGGCCCTTCCCTATAAACTGTTTGTAGGCGGAACCGTTTTACCCGGAAACCAGTGGATGTCCTGGGTCCATATAGACGATGTTGCCCGGGCGATCCGGTTCTCGGCTGAGAATGAAGCGATCTCTGGGCCTGTGAATGTCACAGCCCCTACACCTCTCAGAATGAAGGAATTCGGGATCATTTTGAGCAGTGTATTAGGGAGGCCCCATTGGATGCCGGTACCTCCCTTCGCTTTAAAAATCGCAATGGGCGAAATGAGCCAGCTCGTATTAGAGGGGCAGAAGGTGCTACCGAGCGTGCTTTCAGAAAATGGATTCCAATTTGAGTATCCTGAACTTGAAAGTGCACTGGTGAATATTTATCATTCTAAATAGGTATGTCCCCTTCTTTTAAAGGTAAAAATAGTAGTAAATCTTTGAAAAGAAGGGAAGTACATAGTATGGATAATAAGCGTAAAAAAGACAAAGACCGATCAAAGCTTTCAAGTATGCAAGAGGTTACCTACTCAAGAGAATTCAAAAGAGCAGACCGTGCTGCCGGATTCAGCCCTAAACGGCATACGTAAGCAAATATTACCTAACTAAAAGTTCCCCTTTTGATAAAAAATAAAGGTACAAGCTCACATCACAGTGGGTCTTGTACCTTTGTTTTTAACCTACTAAAAAGGGGATGTTCGTATTGGGCAGATCACGAGGACATAAAAAGCACGATAAAAACCTGAACAGCTTGCCACAGACACCTGCTGCATTAAAGTCAGACGGTGTAGACGAAGAGTTCTCAAGAGAACTTGCCGACCAGGCTGATATGGAAGCACAGGCCCGAGCAAACGCTGCGAACCAGCGTGCACGTGTGAAGAAAAACCAATAGCAGTCCCCTCATGGTTAAAGAATTGGACCTGAGGAATTCAAAGAAGCCACCCGTCTTTAATGCCGGGTGGCTTTATCCTTTCATTAAATTCTTCAAACGACGAATGCTTTTTTATGTTGATTTTTATTGTGGAGAAGGTTCTGCTTCAAGTATGGCATCACCCAATGATCTGCACCCCAGTAGTAAGCACCTTTACCTGTAAAGAGAAGGATCACTGCCACTGTAAGAAGGATGGGATTAGTGCTTATTGTACCTGCCATCAGGAAGTTCAAGTTCATGAATGCCCCGGCAAGCAGAGCAGGTATTGTCATTAATCCTGTAATCAAGCCGAGCCCCACCAGTACTTCTCCCCAAGGAATCAGGATGTTGAACAACTCAACATTCGGTACGGCGAAACCTTCCAGAAATGCTGCATACCAGCCTTGTACAGCCGGATGTTCACCGGTTGCTTTCGCCATTGCCCCTTGGAGAAATCCGCTTGCGTCAAATCCATCGTTCACTTTATGCCAGCCTGCTTCAAACCATTTGATTCCCAGCCAAATTCTAAATACTGTCCAGATAACGCTAACTTTTTCATTGTGCCACCATTTCATGATGGGGTCATCTCCTTATTATATATTGTGAAATATTTCACAAATACAAGTAAAAAAAATAATGTGTTAATCAGCTGATTGATAAAGCTTAGTTTGTGAAATGATTCACATTTACTTTACACTTATAATATACTCCTTCCCCCCTGGTTATGCAATAGATATTGACCTAGTTCATAAATCTGTCAAATATTGAAAAATGATTTTTGACAATTACAGAGAAATTGGTTCTCTTTCATCAGGCTTCTGCCACCATACCAGAAGCCTATGAATGACCTTTTCCTGCTTCATCCTCACTCATGTGGGAAAGGACGTCTACAACACCAAGCCCACAATCTCGTCCACCCACTCAGCCCGTTCATCAACACCAAGCTTTTTACATAGACGACCATGTACCTGTTTAAATTCCGGCACGATACTCTTCATCACATGATAAATCCCTTCAGGATCACGCCCTGCGTCCCATCGTGCAAGAAGGTCCTGCTCCCTCTTATCAAACAAAGATCGCTCCCCTTCATATTTCGACCACTCACCCGATGCATTGGGCTGCCTGTCATCCGCCATATCCCAGCCAGCTGCCACGCTCCAGCGCATCATATCCAACGAATGGAGAGCATAGTAAAGTTCCCCCCTTTTCATTCTTCTATACACCTCATGCATATGCGCGAAGAATTTACTTCTCCATATCTCAAATTCACCGATATTCACTTCAAAATGTAGATGTTGAGATTGTTCTCTGACACCCTTGACGATATCATAAGGGTCATATTCGATACCGGCCTCTTCCTTCATATAATGAGAAGGTTTGAGGTCTTCTTTCTTATAGTAAAAAGCATCCACCTTTACGAAATTATTGAAGTGGGCCACTGTATGTTTCGCCCAGGGGAAGTCTTCGTAATATAAGACGTCTCCCCAGTTCATCGCCCGTTCTTTCTTATTTTTTCTATACGTTTCATATACTTCATCTGTTACGACGATTCTCAGATCCAAATCCGAATATCGGTCGTGATTCCCCTTCGCCATCGATCCGCCATAAAAAACTGCCAGAACATTTTCATCCTGAATCAAATCTCTATTAATAGCATTCTTTAATTTCTCCCGTTCGTGGATCAATCTCGCATCTCTTTCTTCGTGTGTCGTTTCGAATTCCAAGTTTTTCACCCTTTCTATTTAAACGTATTCCGCTCCATCACCACAGTGAAATCTTCCTCCCTGACCTCACACTTTTCAGATAGGAGCAAGGATTGAAATTTGTTTAATAATTGTTGTATTTCTTCAGATTGATTGATTAACTCGATGCTTCTATTATATTCTTCTTCATTTCTATACCTCGTTATTTCCATCCACTCTGATGGGTCGTCCTTACTTTTAAGGTGGAAGGAATGAGAGTCTATATGTCGGCTGTAGATGTCTGCCGCTTTTTCCTGGATTCTTAAATACTCTTGTTCTTTGTCCTGCTGAATATGATATTCATATAGTTTAATAAACAAAGGATCACTCCTTTTCAATTATCACCTAAGGATATTGAATAAATGTTACCACAAATTCCCTATTTCTTTTTATTATTTTCCTATAATCTGATGATAGATGTAATAGATTTTAAATGATGTATTGGTATGAGCTGGCAAGGATAAACCGAAGCGGAAGAAGCGGTAAAATCGCCTTCTCATTTTATAAAACAAAAAGCGTTGCTCCTCCAGAAAAGAAGTAACGCTTCCTTTATCTAAATGAACACTCCCAGCTTGTGCACACGATGTTACGGCCGCTTTGTTTAGCTTTGTATAAAGCTTCATCCGCCTCTTGAAAGAGAGACTCGTAGGCCTCTGCATTGGGATCAAACGCGGAAACACCCACAGATACAGACAGTTGAAGCTTCTTCTGATCCGGCAGGACAAATCGATACCCATATACCGCTTCCCTGACCCTGCCTGCGATTTCTTTTGCTTGTTCCACGGTACATTTAGGAAGCAGCAAGGAAAATTCCTCTCCCCCGTTCCGGGACAATATGTCGCCTGACCTGGTTAATCGGCTCAATAATTCAGCAAGCTGTTTTAACACTTCGTCACCTGCTGTATGGCCGTATGTATCATTTATTTGTTTAAAATGATCCACATCAATCAGACAAATGGCGCACCTTTCCTTCTCCTCGATCGCTTCTTTGATCATGCGGTTATAATGGCTGTCAAACGAACGGACATTATAAAGACCTGTCAAAGCGTCCCTCAGGGCATTTTCTTTATACTGATAATAACGCTCGCTTGTCTTCCTGATATAATCGACAAAATATAAGGTCAAGCAGCCGCCGATCAATGTACTGAGGACATGGAATAATGCAAAATCCAACACCTCTGCATATTTGTCAACAACGATGAAAAGGGCAATCGAGAAAATCAATTGACTGTACAGCAGAAGAGCCGTCCACCTTTTCCATGGAGTTCCTTTCAGGTACTTTACAATCAAGCCCGATCCAACAGCAATCGCAAGCATCATGAATAACGCCACGTAAGAGGAGAAGTTCACCGCGATGAAGAATCGTCCTGCGATGATGACGGCAGCAGAAATGATCGTCGGTAAGAATCCTCCATAAAACGCTACTAGAATGACGGGGATATGCCTCAAATCTAGAATCGTTATGTCGTTGACACCGATACTGTAGTGCATCAGGATAATACCGAGAATTCCCGCCAGTATACCGTCCATTATTTTTATGTGGACCGGTGATGTGAAGGTCAGCCTCTTCTTCCTGAACAGTTGGTGCCAAACAAACGTGAAAGACATTAACAGCGAAATGTTTATTACTAAATCACTTATCATATCTGTATCTTTCCTCACATTTTATATAATAGGTAAATTATACCGTAATTCCGTAGGTGATTTCACGTGTTACTTAAATATATTTAATCATTCATACTCTTCTGGCGGAACTTCGGGATGAAATTGATAGATATCCAAGGCAATTTTACCTTTATTGTTGACGCATACTCCCTCTGATTCAAGGTGGTCTTTTTGTTGATTAAATCGTTCTTCGTCTTGAAAGCCGATTTCTCCCTTGCTGTTGATCACCCGGTGCCAGGGAAGCTGATGCTTGCCGCTCATCGAATGAAGGATTCTTACCACCTGCCTTGCTCCCCTTTGGCTCCCTGCGTATGCTGCAATTTGACCGTATGACATGACTTTGCCAAACGGGATATTTTTTATTATGTTTATTGCCCTTTCTGTAAAACTTTCCAATTGAAATTACTCCTTTATCATCTGATATGTTTAGTCTCCCTGATTATATGCAATAGTAATAGGGGATGAAAAGAAAGATGATGATCAGCAGAACCTGACAAGCCTCTTTCCTACAATAATCTATCTATTTATATTAAACTAATGATTAGCTAAAGAGAGGACGTGATGGTGAAATGGCGATAAAACTGATTGCCTTAGATATGGATGGAACGCTTGTCAATCACGAAGGAGAGGTTTCTCCGGAGAATGAAAAAGCCATTCAAAGGGCAAAGGAAAAAGGGATTCATGTTGTATTGAGTACAGGGCGTTCTCTTCGAAATTGCAGGGAGATTTCAGATCAGCTTGGCCGTTCTTCCTATTTGATCACTGTAAATGGCGGGGAGATCTACGATCATGATTATAACCTGGTCGACAGTACGCCGCTTGATAGAGAGCTTGTTAAAATGCTTTGGACATTGAAGGAAGAACACGATATCTATTTCTGGTCTTCGACTACCCAGGGGTTATTCAATACCCACAACCCTTTTGATCAAGGGATTGATGCCTATGACTGGCTAAAGTTTGGTTTCGATATCAAAGAAGATGAAGTCCGTAAAGTGGTGATGGATGAATTGATGAAAAATAAAGCACTTGAGATCACCAATTCCAGTCCGACGAATATCGAAATCAATCCAGCCGGTGTGAACAAAGCTGCTGCCCTTGTAAAGGTATGCAAATGGCTTGATCTTTCCATGGAAGAAGTAATGGCTGTCGGTGACAGTATGAACGATATCGCCATGATCCGGGAATCAGGCTTTGGAGTGGCGATGGGAAATGCCCAGGAAAAAGTGAAGAAAGCCGCCGATTGGGTAACAGGCATTCATACCGATCATGGAGTTGCCCAGGCGATTGACCGGGTACTCTCTTCCGGTGAATTCAAATAATCAAAAAGAGCAGGATCCATTAATCTTGGATCCTGCTCTTTTTTTCCATAATCAGGGAGATTCCTCCAAAGATGCTCCCTGAATAAATCCTCATTTAACCACGATTTCATCGTTTTCTAGAGAGACTATCATTTCATTGATATCCTCTTCTTCAAGAAGTAAATCAGCAATCTTGTCTTCCACCTGCTCCTGTATAACGCGGCGCAATGGACGCGCTCCAAACTCAGGATGATAGCCTAATTCTGCCAGCTTTTCTTTTGCATCTTTTTCAACGGTAACCGTTATCTTTTGATCGTTAAGCTCTGCTTGCAAATCAGCAATCATCAGGTCAAGGATTTGAAGGAGTTCCTCTTTCTCAAGTGACTGGAATTCAATGATGCTGTCAAAACGGTTCAGGAATTCAGGCTTGAAGTAAGCACCCAATGACTTCAGGATATTGGTTTCTTTCACTGCATCAGTGCCTACCGTATCAAAGCCCACGACCGCTTCTTTCTTATCTGTGACCCCTGCATTACTTGTCATGATAATCACGGTATCTTTAAAACTGACCGTTCTGCCCTGGCTGTCAGTCAATCGTCCGTCTTCAAGGATCTGCAGGAACATATGCTGTACATCCGGGTGGGCTTTCTCGATTTCATCCAGCAGAAGGATGGAATAAGGGTTTCTTCTTACCTTTTCCGTCAGCTGTCCTGACTCTTCGTGGCCTACATATCCCGGAGGTGAACCGATCAGTTTGGATACGGAATGCTTCTCCATGTACTCACTCATATCTAAACGGAGCATGCTATCCTTTGAACCGAATAGTTCTTCAGCAAGTGTTTTCGTTAATTCTGTTTTACCGACACCAGTCGGCCCCACGAATAAGAACGTACCAATCGGACGGTGCTTAGCCTTTAGACCTGCACGGCTTCGGCGGATCGCTTTCGCTACCTTCTTCACAGCTTCAGCCTGACCGATTACTTTATTAGAAAGATTTGTCTCAAGCTCTTTCATGCGTTTTTTGTCATCGCTTTGAAGCTTCCCGACCGGAATGCCCGTCTTCGCTTCAATGATTGATTGGATAAGTTCAGGCTCGACCACTGATTTTTCCTTTGAATTTCCATTTTGAAGCTGCTTCTCTATTTCTTTTTCCTTGTCACGAAGCTTAGCCGCTTCCTCGTATCGTTCTTCCTCCGTTGCACGATCTTTCTCAGCTTTTACCTCATTTAGCTTCTTATGCAGGGCTGATGTGTCCTTCCCTTCAGACTGAAGGTTCATTTTAGAACCTGCTTCATCCATTAAATCAATTGCTTTATCCGGTAAGAACCGGTCCTGGATATAACGATGAGAAAGCTTCACACAAGCCTCTATGGTTTCATCGGTAAACGTTACACCGTGGTAGCTTTCATACTTATCACGCAGTCCTTTTAAGATGTCGATCGCCTGTTCAGGAGTTGGTTCATTCACCATCACTGGCTGGAACCGGCGTTCGAGGGCTGCGTCTTTTTCGATTTGGCGGTACTCTTTCAGTGTAGTCGCACCGATTACCTGTAATTCACCGCGAGCTAATGCCGGTTTTAAGATATTGCCTGCATCCATCGAACCCTCAGCAGATCCGGCACCAACCAACTGATGAATCTCATCAATAAATAACATGACGTTCTTGCGGTTTTGAAGTTCGCTGATGATTGCTTTCAATCGCTCTTCAAAGGATCCTCGAACTCCTGTACCGGCTGTCAAAGAGGCTACGTCCATGACATAAACCTCTTTATTTAACAGCTTGGAAGGAACATCTTCAGCTGTGATTTTCAGTGCCAGTCCTTCCGCAATCGCTGTTTTACCAACACCCGGCTCACCGATGAGAACGGGATTATTTTTATTTCGGCGGTTCAGGATTTCAATCACACGCTCGACCTCTTTATCTCTTCCGATGACAGGGTCTATCAGTCCTGCTTTTGCAGCTTGGGTCACATTGCGTCCGAATTGATCAAGGATCCCATTACCGCCGCTGCCTCCAGTTTGTGTTTCAGGACCATGAGGCTGACCTCCAAATGCTTGAGGCTGATGTCCGCCCGTATTCATGCCTTTGAATAATTCATCAAATGGAAATCCCCCATTTAAACCAGAAGGCATCTTCGACTGCTGCTGTTGAAAACAAGCAGAACACATATGCATTCTTGTCTTATGATTGTTGACTCTTTTAAATACTTCAACCGTTGCCTGATTTTGCTGACATACTTGACATTTCATACAATGTTACCTCCTCATGAGTTATGGATTATATTTAGTAAGTTTAGAAATAATTTAAACATTTCAAGGTCAAGTGTATCCGAAGTTTGACTTTGACTTTCTTTGACCTTATAACCATAGTATAGTTTGACCTTATTTGACTTTCAAGAATTTTGTTTGTGGAACTTTATGTAAAAAGATAAATGATTTTGATCAGAGCCTGTTGAAAAAGAAAACTGCCTCATTCGGCAGTTTCCTTTACAATTATCACTTATTCCTAAACCAGTTCGCGATCCCAGTGGCGGTGTGCAGCCACGGCATTGATGAATTCAGAGGTGAATGTTTTCAAATCTTCGCCTGTTACCACTCCCGAAGCGCCCTTGACTCCGATTTCTTCCAATAGATGTGCGCCCTCATGAGTAGCCCCGATCGGCTTAAAGTGGGCAAAGGCTTCCTTTACAAAATAAGCTGTATTTTCTTTGAAATTTTTATCTGTGACTTTTCCGCCTGCCAGGTATAAGCTGTCGAACAGGACTGAATCACACGTTAAGAAAGTATGGTCGACTTCAAGTTCCTCTCCATCCACTCCTTTTAACACGCCGAGCTTATTGCTTATGATTTCCGGCTGGAGGCCTTCTTCCTTTAAAGTGTCGATGACATTCGCTACATCGGCTCCGTCAAATTGATTGCTTACAATAACCCCTACTTTACGCGTATGGGGTCTTTTGATCGTGTTTTCCTGACTCAGGGCAGGGGACGATTTGGTTACTTTAGTTCCCGGTCCTTCCGGAAGCTTGGCACCGATTGCTTCTGCAAAGCCTTTTGCCAGATCCAGATTGACATGTGCGAACATATCGACCACCTGCTGCCGGATGGATTCATTCATGACTTTCCCCAGTTCAAAACTGAAAGCATTAATCATGTGCTCCTTCTCCGGCTCACTCATGCTGTTCCAGAACAGGGTTGCTTGAGAGAAGTGATCCTTGAAGCTTTCACTTCTGGCTCGGACTTTGCGTCCTTCCATTTTCTCTTGATAATGGGTGTATCCGCCTTCCTCTTCACTTGCAGGTGCAGGAGTATTATGTGCAAGAGAATTTTTATGGTAGCTCACCTGCCCTTTATTGATGGTATGGCGGCCATATCCGTCACGCTGATTGTTATGGAATGGGCAAACCGGACGGTTGATCGGCAACTCATGGAAGTTCGGCCCTCCAAGACGGATAAGCTGTGTATCTGTATAAGAGAATAAGCGTCCCTGTAATAATGGATCATTTGAAAAATCAATACCAGGTACGACAGATCCAGGGTGGAAAGCTGCCTGCTCGGTTTCTGCGAACACATTATCCACATTCCGGTTCAGTGTCATTTTACCGATGATTTTCACAGGCACCTCTTCTTCTGGCCAAAGTTTTGTTGGATCCAGTACATCAAAGTCGAAGTTGAATTCGTCTTCTTCTTTAATCAGCTGAACACCCAGTTCATATTCAGGATAATCCCCGTTTTCAATTGACTCATACAAATCACGGCGGTGGAAATCAGGATCCTTACCATTGATTTTTTGTGCTTCATCCCAGACGAGAGAATGAGTACCGAGAACCGGTTTCCAGTGGAACTTGACGAAGTGGGCTTTTCCTTCTTCATTGACGAAGCGGAAAGTGTGAACACCGAATCCTTCCATCATTCTGAAACTGCGTGGTATTGCCCGGTCCGACATGGCCCACATGACCATATGGGCGGACTCCTGATTATTGGCTATAAAGTCCCAGAAGGTATCATGGGCTGTCGCTGCCTGAGGCATCTCATTGTGAGGCTCCGCCTTGATCGCGTGTACAAGATCAGGGAATTTGATGGCATCCTGAATGAAGAATACTGGAATGTTATTCCCCACTAAGTCGTAGTTGCCTTCTTCCGTATAGAATTTAGTGGCGAACCCGCGTGCGTCACGGACTGCTTCTGCAGACCCCCTATTCCCTGCCACCGTCGAGAAACGGACGAATACTGGAGTTTTCTTGGAAGGATCCTGCAGGAATCCCGCTTTCGTATATTCTTTCATAGACTCATAGACTTCGAATTCACCATGAGCAGCAAATCCCCGTGCATGGACAATGCGCTCCGGAATACGCTCATGGTCGAAATGAGTCATCTTTTCACGGAAGTGGAAATCTTCCATCAAAGTAGGGCCGCGTTCACCGGCTTTCAGGGAAAACTCATCTTCTGACACCTTCAGTCCTTGATTGGTAGTCAGATGTTTGCCGCTGTCATCCACCCGATACTGTTCAAGTTGTTCATTCTTACTATTTTCGTTAACATTGTTATTCTTCTCGTTACTCATTCTCTCAACCCTTTCATTTACTATGTAAATTCTCTGTTGGTTTTCTACCCTTATTAACTGGATATAAACATAATTTGGAATGTCGATGTGGGAAGGACTGATTTTTGGAACCGCCCAAAGTGACAATTTTTTAGAATTGCCGGTAATTCAATAGTTTTGTCCGCTTATCTACAAATCTGTCCGTACATCCATTTTTTGTCCGAAAATCTTTTCCTCAACATTCCCACCTCGTATCAGAGCCCAAATATCCGTTCTCCACCGGAAAAACCCATGTTATACTCTAAAAAGAAAGAAAATTCCATCAATTAGGAGTGTATTCCATGAACGATGAAAGCAAATGCCCCTTCTGCCATCCGCATGAAGACCCAGATCAGAACATCATATTTGAAAATGACACTTGTTATTTCCTTCAGCACAATCTTCAGCAGGAGGTGCTCGAAGGCTGCGGTGTCATCGTGCCCAAGAAACATCAGCAAGATGCTTTCGCGCTGACAAAAGAAGAATGGAACGATACATATGAACTGCTGCAAAAAGCAAAAAACTATCTTGATGAACGTTTTGATGCAGACGGTTATACGCTAGGTTGGAATGTAGGGAAAGTATCAAATCAATTCATCTTTCACAGCCATTTTCATATCATTCCCCGCTACAACGATGAACCGCTTGCCGGAAAAGGCCTCCGCTACTGGTTGAAGCAGCCTGAAAACAAACGAAAAAAATGAACACTCTCAGGCCCGTCCCGCAGTGCTTTTAAGCACTGCGGGACGGGCCTTTATCCCTGATTTCCAAAAAAACCTGAAAAATCATTTACAAACGTAACATTGTTCTGCTATAGTGTGAATAGGAAACGTAACAATGTTTTGTTACAGATGAAATGAGGTGTTGTGTACATGGATAGCGGCCTTATATCCAAAAAGGAAGTTCTGGAGTTGACAGGTATCTCTTATGGGCAGCTCTATCGCTGGAAGCGTAAGAATATCATCCCGGAAGATTGGTTTATCAAGAAGTCCAGTTTTACTGGCCAGGAAACTTTCTTTCCAAGAGAAAAGATGCTGGCAAGGATAGAAAAAGTGAAAGAATTGAAAGATACCCACTCTCTTGATGAATTATCCGATTTCTTTTCACCGAATCCGGCGAAGATTGAAATCCCACTGGATTCATTAAGGCTTCAAAAGATCCTCCTATCTGACACCATATCGTTCTGCACACCTCTTTTGAAGAACGTGAAAGCAATTGAATTTCGAGACATCCTGAATATGTTCATTCTTGAAAAAGTGCGAACCCGCTTGAACAAAGAAGATGTAAAAACACTATTTCTTTTTTTGGATGAAAACTTCGAGGCTTCTAATAGTCCTTCATATGAACTAAGAGGACTCCGTAAACAAGATATGGTCATATGGATAATGCTTCCGCTCCAATCCGCCACTATTATTGATCAGACGGCCGAGACGATTGTGAAGCTCGATTTACTCCAGATAGTTGAAGAATTAAAAACCAAGTTAACAAGTGAAATTAATTTTTAATTGGGAGGAATACAGGATGAGTACAGTTGAGAAAAAGGAATTGCATGACTTGAAAATCAGCGGGTCTGGTACCTCGGGAGGCGGTCAGTTCGATTCTGTAAAAATCAGCGGCAGCGGTACGATACAAGGTGATATCGAGTGTAAAGACCTTAAAATCTCAGGATCCGGGAAAATTAACGGGGACATTACGACTGAAGAATTTTCATGCAGCGGGTCTTCGAGAATTACCGGGAGCATCAACGCGAAAGAGATTAGCGTCAGTGGAAGCACAAAGATCGAGGGTTCGGTCACTGCTGCTGAAATGTCTGTGAGCGGATCAAGCAAAATCAGTGAGGACCTTGCATGCAAGGAGTTTAGTTCAAGCGGAGCAACGAAAATAGACGGCAAGCTTCACGGCGGAGAGGTTAGATCACATGGTTCACTGAAAGTGGAGAAAGACTGCGAAGCGGAAACCTTCATTTTAAGGGGATCGGTCGCCATCAAAGGACTTCTCAGTGCCGATAAAGTTGATATTAAAATAAGCCATGAATCCTATATTAAGGAAATTGGCGGAGAAATGATTGAAGTGAAAAACGAGCATTCCTCCAAACTATTCAAGCAGGTCGTGAACTTCTTCATGCAGCGTGAAGACCACCTTCGATCCGATTTAATTGAAGGCGATGATATCTACCTTGAAAACACGAAGGCAAAGCTGGTAAGGGGAAAGAATGTGAAAATCGGGGAAAACTGCGAAATCGAAACGGTTGAATACTCCGGCACTTTTGATGTAAAGGATGGCAGTAAAGTAGGCAAGACTGTGAAGAATTAAATCCTTTTGATAGGTTTCCACATTAATATCCTTGAAATAAGCCGGGATATCCTTTCCTGGTTTTTTCTAATTATATAAAAGCCCGTCCCTCACTGCTTTAAAGTGAAGACGGGCCTTGAAACTAATTCAGTATGGTTTTTGAGACGCTTGCTTGTTTCATGGATGGCTGGATCAACAGGTCTTCTTGGTTTATTTTCATCAGTGTTTGCAAGCTTTCATCGACACTAGTTGAGATGGAAGAAAGGTATTGGTGTAATCGGACAAGATGATCATTCATTTCCTGTTTATCATTAAGAATAGCAGTGATGATTTCTATTGGATGATCATTATTTAATAGATAGACCAATTTATTTTCTTTTAAGAATTCCAGATTGACTTCTTCCTGACCTGGTAAATAATCATGAATGAAAATCGGTATTCGTTTATTTAATACTTCTGTAATTGTGACTCCGCCGGGTTTTGTAATGATGGCATCAACTGAATCGTAAATCGCATTCAGTTCTTCCCGGTCATCGATATACATTAATGGTGTTATGTTTGGTTGATCCGAGAGCATGTTGAACAATTTTTCATTGTGACCGCATAGGACGGTGAACGTAAAATGCTGAGCCGAAGAAGGATTCATCATGAATTCCTGCAGCACGCATAACCCATTATTCCCGCCGGCAACCAGAAGATGTTTAGGAGCCGATTCTGCTTTTGTCTCCCTTGTCCTTCCACCTTTAAAGATATCTGAAACAGGAACCCCTGTTGAAAAGATCCGATCTGAAGGAACGGAATGTTTTTGGATTAATTCCTGTTTCGTATCATTGCTCGGAACCAGATGGAAATCAATATTCTTTTTATCCCACACTCCGTTGATAAAGAAATCTTATACACATTCACCGTTTTTGGTGCGAAAGCCGGATACTTTTTCTTCAGCTTCCCCAGAATCCTTGACGGAAATGAGTGGGTGCATATGATGTGCGATGGTTTTTCTTCTTCGATTAAATGTTTGAGTTTCATTTCAAAAAAGATGGAACATATTGAAAGGCTCTTCAACATCCCTGTATAGTCATCGCTCATCATCAACTGTGAATAAAATCGTTTGTAACTTTCAGGAAATGCCTTGATCCACTTTAAATAAAAGCCTGATACCGCATTTTCCAGCAATTGATTCGAGAAAGATAAGAAATCAACAATCTTTACTTCTGCATCCGGATGGTTTTCTTTAATCTTCTGCTGAATTACTTCTGCTACTTTGACATGTCCAGTCGGTACACTGAACATGGACAATAAGATGATTTTCAAATCTTTCCCCTCTCTTTCCTCTTCTTCCTTAAATAGCGCGTCAATGAAGTCACTAAGAAAATGACCAAAAGCCCAACCCCTAAATAAGGAACATAATTCGGATTTATCGGAAACGAACTCCCGAGCCCCCATCCCAGCAGGATGTAGGCGATGGCCCAAAGAAGTGAGCCCGCACCTGAAATAATCAGATATCTCACTATGCTAATTGAAAAAATTCCAGATAAATAAGGAGCGACCTGACGAAGTCCTGGCATGAAGAAACCCATGATGAGCGTTTTCGATGAGTTTTTCGTGAACTTTGCCTCAAATGTCACTGCCTTCTCCTCTGTAATTCCAATCCATTTTCCATATTTATTGATGATGGGATAACCCACAAGCTTTCCGGCATAGTATCCGAAGGTCATCCCTGCAAATGTTCCCAAGAATGAAAACAGGATGCCCCATGGCAGCGATAATTGGCCATGAACTGCTAAGACCCCGACTAAAAACAGCAGCGATTCTTCAGGTGATGGAATCCCTACAATCCCAAAGAATAAAAAAAGAAAAATGATGAAATAACTGTACTCTTGTATATAATGAATGATTTGTTCGCTGCCCATGTCAAGACTCCTTATACTGAGTTGCATCATCAAGGGGGATGAACCGGATATTTCTGTTCAGTGCACCTTCAATGAATGCGTCCAAACATTCTAACATATACTTTGGAGCTTCCTCATCGGCGCCAAGCGTTGCCCCGCTGTCATGGAGCACATACACAGCCCCTTCAGAGTCTGCATTTTTCAAGCGATGAGGCAAGTGTTCCTTGCACTCCTTTACTTTCCAATCCTTAAAAATATGAGACCATATGACAATGCGGTAACGCTTGGTGATGAATAATGAAGATAGATTAAGATGTCCCCATGGAGGACGGTATAAATACGTGTATTCACCGGTTATCCGTTCTAATATTTCATTCGTTCTCTCCAATTGCTTCTTTAAACCCAGTGGGCTCAAGAACCAGCTTGATACATGCCGGTAATGGTGAAGCCCCAATGCATGGCCCTCAGCCCGCATCCGTTTGATTAATTCTGTATTCTGTTCTGCATTCTCACCCACCACAAAGAATGTTGCCTTGACGCCGTGTTTTTTAAGTAAGTCCAATAGGGCACGGGTATAGACGGGATGCGGGCCGTCGTCGAATGTCAATGCAATGGTATGATCATGCGGGACCCTTCTGATGATCTTCACATTCATCCATCGAATGACGATTGTACTTACAATAGAATAAATAAAAAATATGCCTATGATTAGGATCAATAAACCAACCAATGTATAGTTGCACTCCCAGCGATATGAATTGCCAGACAATTTCTGTGTTCAGGGCTGGTCCAAATAAAAAGGATAACCTGATTTATTAGCCCTATGCCATCTTATAATGGTTAATATATTTTATCAATATTCCTTACCCTCTTTGCCAAGACGGTAACCCTGGATGGGATACGAAGCTTTTTCCAAATCCGGCACCCCTTTACAGCCTCACTTTACCTGCACCTTGAAAGAAAGCATATTTTTATTCTGAATCTTCTGCTATATTAATAGGTATATAGTACAAACTTATCAAGCATGTTGGAGGACTTTATGACCCGTCTTACTGAGCACTTGATCGTCATTTCATTTGACTGCTTATCATCACAGGATCATCCCATAATAAAGGATCTCCCCCACTTCAACGAACTGCTTTCAAGAGGATCCCTCTGTAAAAATGTCGAAACCATTTATCCGTCTGTCACTTATCCATGTCATGCCACAATCGTGACCGGAAATTTTCCAAACCGGCACGGTATCGTTAATAATACGTTCATTCAACCTGGCAGGGTGTCTCCCGATTGGTACTGGCACCGCCGTCATATTAAAGGCACCACCCTCTATGATGAAGCAAAGAAAGCCGGCTTTAAGACAGCTGCTCTATTATGGCCTGTTACAGCAAAAGCAGATATCGATTATAACATGCCTGAGATCTTCGCCAACAGCTCCTGGCATAATCAAATCGCTGTTTCCCTTTTTAACGGGACACCTCTTTACCAATTAAGGTTGAACCGCCGCTTTGGCCATATCAGAAAGGGGCTCAATCAGCCCGAACTTGATGATTTCGTTTTGGAGTCGACGATTGCAACGATCAGAGAGAAGAAGCCCAATTTACTGCTTGTTCACTTTACGGACCTTGATACCCAGAGGCATTATCATGGATTTTCTTCTGAGGAAGCCCATTCTGCCATCCGCCGTCACGACAATAGGCTGGGTAAAATCATAGAGGCTCTCAAGGAAGCAGGAATATATGAAAGCTCTGCTGTCGTTGCACTTGGCGATCACAGTGCACTTGATGAATCCAAAGCCATCCAATTAAATGTTTTATTCAAAGAAAAGGGGTTCATCTCCCTTGACCGAAGAGGCAGGGTAAAAGACTGGCAGGCTTATTGTAAAGGCTGTGACGGTTCTGCCTACGTTTATGTAAAAGATTCATCTGTCAAAAAAGAGGTGGAGAAACTTCTTTATGACCTCTATGAAACACCATCAAACGGGATCCAACAGATCTACACCGGGGAAGAAGCTGGAGAAATGGGTGCCGACCACACATGTGCCTTTATGCTGGAAGCCGTGTTCGGCTACTACTTTAAAGATAACCTTGATGGTGCTATCATTCATGAAATCACTCCTGAAGATGTGAAAGAAAAACGGTATACATGGGGCTCGCACGGCTACTCTCCAAAGAAAGAAAACTACACCACGATCTTCATCGCAGCTGGAAAAGGCATCGTCCCTCACAAAGAGCTACATGCCATGCATCTTGTGGACGAAGGCCCTACATTCGCCAGGCTGCTCGGTCTCGACTTAGGTAAGACAGACGGGAAAGTACTTGATGAACTCATTGAAGAATAGATTTATTAAGGGATTATGTTCCTGGGGAGGAATGGTATGATGAAGCGATTTTCCAAGGAAGAAAGCAGCTGGATTTTTTATGACTGGGCTAATTCCGCCTATTCAATCATTATTTCAACTGCGGTTTTCCCCCTATTTTATAAAGCTGCAGCCACGAACGCGGGTGTCAGTGCAGCGGATTCCACTGCATATTTAGGATATACCGTTGCCATTGCTACCTTCATTCTTGCGATGCTGAGTCCGATCTTAGGTACGATTGCGGACTACCAAGGCTATAAAAAGAAATTCTTCACCTTTTTCTTTGCCCTGGGGGTAATCTTTACGGCGATCCTTGCATTTGTACCCAGTGATCAGTGGCTCCTGCTTCTCATCTTTTATACAGTGGCAGCCATCGGTTCCGCGGGGTCGAATGTTTTCTACGATGCTTTCCTGACAGATGTCACAACAGAGGAAAGAATGAACAAAGTATCTTCAAGAGGGTTCGGTTTCGGTTATATCGGGAGTACCATCCCTTTTATCATCAGTATCGCGATTATTGTGCTATCGCAAAACGGGATCCTGCCGCTATCGACGACCATTGCAAGCAAAATCGCTTTCTTGATCACCGCTGTCTGGTGGGGACTATTTTCCATTCCGCTTATCAAAAATGTTCATCAGCGTTACTTTATCGAAAGGGAACCGAAGCCCGTGGTGAACAGTTTCAAAAGGTTAGGCAAGACGATTAAAGAAATCAGGCAGTATCGTGCCCTCTTCTTATTTCTTCTGGCCTATTTCTTCTATATCGATGGAGTCGGAACGATCATTACGATGTCTACCGCGTATGGGACGGACCTTGGCATTACGGCGACAAACCTTTTGATCATCCTGTTCGTCACCCAGGTGGTTGCAGGACCTTTCGCGATTCTTTACGGCCGCCTTGCAGAACGATTTACGGGTAAAAAGATGCTATATGTCGGAATCTGCATTTATATTATCGTTTGTATTTATGCCTATTTCCTTGAAACGACCATGGATTTCTGGATTCTCGCCATGCTTGTCGCTTCTTCCCAGGGCGGGATCCAGGCACTCAGCCGGGCTTATTTTGCCAAATTGATCCCAAAGAAGAATTCAAATGAGTTCTTCGGATTCTATAATATTTTCGGTAAATTCGCCTCCATCCTCGGTCCGCTCCTTGTCGGGGTGACTGCACAAGTTACGGGGGATTCGAGCAGCGGGGTCTTCAGTCTGGTCATTCTCTTCATTATCGGATTAATCATCCTTGCATTGGTACCTGAACCCAAAGCCGGTGAAGTAAACAAACCAACCATCGTATAAGAAAAGCGGAAGCGCCTTGTTCAGCCGCGACAAGCGCTCTTGGGCCGACCGGTAAAGTCGCTCTTTGACTTCAGTGGGCGGACCGAAACGTCTCGAGGGGCTAGGCGCTGGAGCTGGACCATACTCCTTGTAGGATTTATACTTTCTTATAATTTAATAAAAGCGCCTGTGCCCTCAAATTCGAGTGGCCAGGCGCTTTTCATTAGAATGTATGTGCCAAATCCTTTGCCCGTGCAATTCCGTTTGCTTTGATTTCATCCGCTTTATCGGGATTGGCTGCATGTCCCTCCACAAATACCCCCTCAAACGACGGCACACCGAAAAATTGCATGATGATTTCCAGATAGCGGTGGCCCATTTCCATCGATGCAGCTGGTCCTTCAGAATAGATCCCGCCACGTGCTTGGATATGCAGAGCTTTTTTATCGGTTAAGAGTCCCACAGGACCCTCTGCAGTATATTTGAAGCTTTTCCCCGCAACCGCAACCGAGTCAATGTATGCCTTCATGAGCGGCGGGAAAGAAAAATTCCACAAAGGAGTGACAAATACATATTTATCACCTGCTGTGAATTGATCGGAAAGCTCGTTCAAACGCTGCACTTTCTGTTTTTCTTCCGGGGATAATTCTTCAAATCCTTTTCCTGACTGCAGCTTTCCCCAGCCGCTGAACACATCAGCATCGATATGAGGAATGTGCTCCTTGTATAAATCGATATGTATCACCTCATGATCTGGATTTACTTCTTTATATGTGTCGATGAAAGCTTTCGCTGCCGCCATACTGTAGGACATGCTGTCATCATGTGGATGAGCGGTGATGTATAATACTTTTGTCATATTGAACCCTTCCTTATCATCAATTTTTTCGTCTTATTCATTTTGTGAAGAAATTGATATTCTATTCGCGGAAGGGCGGCAAAGACTTTTTCACATAAAAAGATGCTGCCATTTCTGACAACATCCCTTTTCCTAGTTTTCCTCTGCCACCGCTTGGAACGGGTTTCCTGCGATATTTTTTCTCATTTCTTCAGTCAATTCGAATGGTTCATTTTCTGTTGGTGCCCCGCTGGCCATGTGGTTGCTTCCATCGTAATGAAATGGTTTATTGTCCACCTATCAACACCTCCGTAATGTTTATGAATGTTATGTATAATGTGTCACCGTCCCCTGAAATTATACCGTGACAAAAGTTTCGCATCGTAATGCTCACTAACCGAAATATCCAGAGGACTTTATTACTATACTACACATACCTATATAATTCTTTATTCCCATAAAAAATCCTCTAAATTTTTGCTGAGATTATTACGAAAGCCTACCCACTATACTGTGGATAGGCTCTGCATTACATTTGATGCTTGTGTTGTTTAGAATAAAATCTTTGTCTTTTTCTCTTTTGTATGAGTTCTTCGAGGGTTCCGGCACCGCAAATGACTCCGAGGATGATGAATAGAAGTCCCAATAGATGATAGGAAGTGATCTTTTCTCCCAGGAATAATGCAGCTCCTATTAATGAAAAGAACGTATTGAGATTAAGGAAGATTGAGGTTTCGGCCGCTCCCAGCTTGCCGATCGAATGATTGTACAGCATATGTCCGACTGCAGTCGCAAGCATCGCTGAAGCAAAAAACAGCACCCAGATCCCTACGGAAGCATGGCCTAGATGGGTAAGTCCCCCGGGCTCCTTCATCAAGCCGATCATGAACAAAATCACTGATCCGAATACAAGCATATAGCCTGTTAATAAACGGGGATCCAGCGTCTTGGCTGCGCGGCTGATGATAATGAAGCTCAGCGCTTGCGAAAAGATGGAAATGAACACCATCCCGTCGCCCCTATTCAGATTACCGATTCCTTCCCCTCCTGATAATACAATAATGGAAACCCCGATTCCTCCAAGTATGAATCCAATCACCTTGATGACAGTCGGCCGATTTCTAAGAAGAATGGAAGCCAGCAGTGCCGTCAGCAGCGGCCCTGTCCCGAGGATGAGACCTCCATTGGTGGAAGTGGTCTGTGTTAATCCCACTGATAGAAAATAATGATGGCTGACTACATTCAAAAGTCCGCCCCCAATGATAAAGAGGCTCTCGCGCCTTGTAGGAATCCGTACTTTTTTCATGATTCCCAGAATGATAAATACCGTGATCCCTGCCGTGAAGATGCGCAGTGCTGTAATCGTCACGGGTGTGAATTCTGTTACCAGCGTCTTTAAAGCAGGGACATTGAATCCCCAAACCATCATGATGAATACCAACACTAAGTATGTCTGCCATTTTTTCAATGCACTCAAGACCTTTTCTCTGGATTTCTGCAGTCATGTTTCCTGCGTTTGATTTCATTTCATCATATCACCCCTTTTACTTCTTTACTACGGTGAATCGCCAAATTTCTGTAAAAAATATGTTTTGAATGAGATTTTCACGATATAGAGATAGACAGGAGAACTTGTGCTATAGTATATAGCGAAAGGAGTGATTGACTATGAATAAGCAGGAATTACCGCCTAAAACATGTACCATCGACCGCCTCGTAACAAAAGAGGAAGACGTTGAACTGGTGCTGCAAGGTAAAAAGACAGCAACCCGAAGAAACGGACGTTATGCAGACGTTGGTGAAATCATGGAATTAAAGGGGAATAAGTACATAGTAGATAAAGTATATTCCCAGTCCCTTGGTGAATTGACCGATGAACATGCACAGCAGGAAGGCTTTCAAACTGTTGAAGAATATAAAGAAACGATCCTCTCTTATCATCCGGGAATGCCTTGGCATCCAAAAATGCGGGTATGGGTGCATGAATTCAGTGCCGTAAACGAATAGGATGGGAAAATGGATTTATTCTATCGATTCATCATATATTTGCACGTACTGAGTGTAGTGGCTTCCATCGGTCCATTTTTTATTTTACTTCCGATGATCAAGAAGCTCCGGATTGCTTCAAGAGAAGATTTGGCTCCGTATCTGGATACATTCCGGTTTACTGTGCGATTATCCAAGCATGCCGGCCATGTGCTGGTGGGAACGGGCGTCCTTTTAGTTTTATTGGGACCGTGGACATGGGGAACCCCGTGGATCATCATGACACTTTTCATCATGTTTTGCTCTCTATTCTTCCTGGCACGGGCTTTTTCGCCGACACTCAGAAAGTTTGACGACGTTCAAACGGAACGTGAACCTTTGATAGCAAAACTGAAGAGAACGATTTGGACTTACCTTATCCTGCTGCTTGCCATGCTTTGGTTTATGGTCGTTAAGCCGAATTTGTGGTGAGTTGTAGAATTCCGGCAGTTTACAATGTAAGCAATAAAAAAACATACCGCGTGGCTTCGTGCCATAGCGGTATGTTTTTTACATGGTCATTCTTCCCATCGGTTCTCTCTTTTATAAACTACTTCGGTTCATGCACAAAAGCCAAATAATAGATTCATTCACCTATACCCTTTTCTTTGTACTGAATATAGTAACTATAAAGGTGCGAAGGAGGTGGAAATATGACAGACTTCTCAAAATGGCTCTATTGTTGTATAGGCGCGGCTATTGCCCTGTTGGGTTTTTGGGGGATTGGATTGGGGATTGGATTGGCCGGTGCCTACGGACTTGAAGGGATAGCCAGGCAGCCTGAAGCTGCAGGCAGACTGTCCGACTTTATGTTGTGGTATGTAGTCATACCTGAATTGATTCTAGCATCGGTTTTAGGATATATCTCTTTGAAGATTCTTTGTAAGGGGAAGCATAATAATGACTGATAGTTTTATGAAGCGGGTGGGAATCAGATAGCTAGCCGCCCGCATCCAGCAGATAGACAAAGATAGTTAGTATGTCAATGAAACCGGCCTTCTTATTACAAGGCGGGTTTTGTTATATTCTTAAAAGGGAAAACAGTTAGGTCAAAACTTTCATCCTATTGATCAATTATCCTGCTAGTAACTCCGAACCTTCACCGTCTTAATCTTAAAAATAAAATAATAATACTTATACACAATGATCAGGCTCAGTATCACCTTAACGATGATTTTATCAGTCATGAATAACGGAATCAGAATCATCACGTCAGAAAAAACCATGAGTATCGTCTTTTGGCGAAGCGTCATCGAACGATTCTGCACAAAGCCTTCTAAATGCTTTTTATATACACCTGTTCCTTTAAACCATACTTCAAATCGTTTAGAACCTTTCACAAAAAAATAGGAAGCCAATAATAAAAGTGGTGTAGTAGGGATGAGCGGCAGCACGATACCGATGATGCCAATTCCCATAAAGATAAATCCGAGTGCAATGAAAATACCTTTCTGAATACTCTTCATACTGCCTGCTCCCCTCCCCCCGTTCAAATTTCTTCTTCCTTTATTGTATGAATCATCCCCACTCATAACAAGTGACAATTATTCAACATTTGAAGGCCCGTCCCTCATTGCTTTAAAGCAATGAGGGACGGGCCTTCGTTTATTTTTCGTTCTTCGAATGAAGCATTCTCATGAAGTAGGCGGATGGAAGAAGGAGTCCGATGGCTGCTTCGATTAGTGCAAAGAAACGAAGATTGCCCACGGGGAGAAAGTCTCCATATCCGACTGATAAAATGGTTACCCCGCTGAAGTATAGATAGTTCGCGAAATCGTGCGGGACTGGCTTGCCTCCCGGTACGCTGTATCGTAAAACAGTATCATTCATTCCCAAACCATAATAAAGGACGGCAAATGCTACCGTAACCCCCATAAGCACAAAGAATAGTTTGTAAAACATTTTCGTACTGAAATAACTGTATTTGAATTCTTTATTTTTAAAGAAATAAATTAAGTTAACGAGAATAAACAGGATGGCTCCAAATACTAATAGATTACCCAAAACTGAAGTTTCCTCCTTGATCAATTCGTGTTTCTATTTATTTAACCACTCAAAGAACATCTAAAACGCCTGATTTCCCAATGGTCTTTCATTTCTTCGGCAAAGTCAGGTACATCCTTACTTTTCTTCTGAACTGCCCTTCTATCATTCTTCTTTTATGATAGAATAATGAAGTTGTGTTCATTTTCATTAGATTAAAAGATACAAGGAGGAACCACAATGGATTTTCTATTTCCACTGGGACTGGCCATTTCTTCCGGGGCCATCATTGCCCTATTAAAAATTATTGCGATAGATATTATCCTGTCTGGTGATAATGCAATTGTCATTGCCATGGCCACAAGAGGGCTCCCAAAAGAGCTTCAAAACAAAGCCATCTTCTGGGGAACGGCAGGAGCTGTCATTTTACGTATATTTTTTGCTGCAATCATTGTTTATTTGTTAAAGATCCCTTATGTACATTTAATCGGAGGAGTTCTGCTTCTGTGGATTGCATATAAAGTGCTGGTAGAGGAAGAAGGTGAAGCGAATATTAAGTCTCACACCGGTATCAGACAAGCGATAACGACCATCATCCTTGCTGATGCTGTCATGAGTCTTGATAATGTGGTGGCCGTTGCCGGTGCTGCCCATGGACACATCGGGATGATCGCACTCGGTGTATTCATTTCCATCCCAATCATGATCTTCGGTTCAAAAGCGATCGTGAAAATTCTTGAGAAGTACCGCTGGATTGCGTACTTAGGTGCAGGTATCCTGGCATTTACAGCAGGTGAAATGATTGTAAGAGATCATCAATTCCTTGAACTCCTTGATATTCATCATGGTCCGGTGACGTATGCCATTACAATCGGTCTTACTGTGGCCGTGTTATTGATTGGATACCTCGTCAATCGTCATTCAGGAGCTCAAGACCAAACCAGGCTTCGCCAAGCAAATTAATCAAATGAAAAGATGCCATCTGGGCATCTTTTTTTCGTTCTAAAGCAACAAAGTATGCGAAAAGAGCCATCGGGAAAGACTATATCGTAGTTTACCAGCAATGAATTACTAAGGGTGGGGTTGCTTTGGATTTTTTCGCCAGCCAGGAGTCATTAACAGCTGTCCAATGGATATTGAGAGCTGTCGTAGGTTTTTTCTTTTTGGTGATCATCGCTAAACTGATGGGACAGCGCTCCATCTCTCAATTACGATTCCTTGATTTTGTCATGGCATTACTATTAGGAAATATCATGGCTCACCCCTTGTCTGACGAAGGACTGGGACTAAAAGGGTCGATGATTACCATGAGTACATTAGTCTCGTTATATCTTATCGGTGTGTTCATCACATTGAAGTTTACTTTTATAAAAAAAATGTTAGACCCCTCTCCCATCCCACTGATTGAAAACGGTAAAATCAATTATCATAACCTGAAAAAGGCAAGAATTCCGCTCGACAGCCTTTTATCAGAATTAAGGAAACAGCAAACCGAAGAGGTGCATAAAGTAGCACTGGCCCTATGGGAACCTGGCGGGGAAATCTCCATTTTTATGAAGAGTGAGCATCAGCCGGTCACTCTTAAAGAATTCACGCCCTCTCATAAACCATTTGATCTGCCGATTCCAATTATTGAAGAAGGAAAGATCAATTATGGGGAATTACAGCATTTAAACAAAGATGAATCCTGGTTGAATAACCAGCTTAAACTTTCCTATAACGCTTCCGTCCATGAAGTTTTGCTGGCTACCATTGATAAGCAGGATCAGATTAGAATTTATTTGTACAAATAAAGCCCTCTCCGAATCCAGAGAGGGCTTTATGATTATTCCATCAACTGTTTGACCAGTTCTTTATTTCGTTTCTTGAATACTTCATTGTGAGAAGAAACCATCGCAATGCGATCGGCTTCAGGCTGGATGAATTTCTTGGCCTTATTGACCGCATTTGCGGCATCCTGGAAAGCCCCCGCGATTAGATTGACTTTTCCTTCATGCATCAGGATATCGCCTGCTGCATAAAGTCCATCTATCGAAGACTCACTGACAGAGTTGCCTTCAATATAAAAATCATTCGCCATCTTGATATCGAGACTGCTGTTTTTCAACAACGAAGCATCGATTTCATATCCATGATTGATGATCACTTCATCGATATCAAGATAAGAAACTTCTCCTGACTGGTGGTTCGTCAGCTGAACCCTTTCAATGCGTTCGTGATCCTCATCTGCCATCAGCTTAGTAATGGAAGTGTGGAATATGCAGGTGGCAGAGCTGTTCATCAGCTGTGCACATTGGGCTTCGTGACCATTCAGTGCTTCTTTGCGATAGGTAACGTACACCTTTTTCGCAATCGGCTCCAATTCATTGGCCCAGTCGACAGCCGAGTTGCCGCCGCCGGAAATGACGACAGTCTTGTCCTTGAAACTCATCAATGATTTCACCGTATAATGGAGATTGGAAATTTCGAACCGTTCTGCCCCTTCGATATCAAGTTTCTGAGGATTGATGATCCCGCTTCCCACTGCCACGATTACGGTCTTGGAATAATGCTTTTGTCCCGAAGATCCCTCTAAAATGAACAAGCCTTCCTCATTTTGGGTTATGCTTTCAACCTTCTCATTCAGCACCACTGCCGGATCAAAGGTCAACCCCTGCTGAACGAGCTGCTTAATCAGCTCTGCCCCTGAAGTAGGAGTGAGTCCCCCCACATCCCAGATCATTTTCTCAGGATATACATGTATTTTTCCGCCTAACGTAGGCTGATACTCGATGATCTTTGTTTTCATTTCCCTGAGACCGCTATAAAAAGCAGAGTAAAGCCCTGCCGGACCTCCCCCGATTATGGTAACATCAAATAATTCTAGCTCTTCCATCTCCGTTCACTCCCTGAAATCAATCATTATTGATTATCATTCTCAATTACATACTACCTCTTTTAAGTGGAACTGGCAATAAAAATTCTTTGACATTGGTAAAAAAGAATTATAGTATGAAATTGTTCGAGAATGAGAATCGTTATCATTCAATCCAATATAAACGGAGGGCTTAACATGGTTCGCCTATATACAAATGAATTAAACATTGGCTACGGTGACCACCTGATCGTGAAAGATCTAAGCGTTCAAATCCCTGATAAAAAAATCACCACCATCATCGGATCAAACGGCTGTGGAAAATCGACTTTATTGAAAGCGATTACCCGCATCATCTCCCATCAATCCGGAAGTGTGCTTTTAGATGGTGAAAATATATCCAGGGGGAATACGAAGGAATTAGCCAAGAAAATGGCGATTCTTCCTCAGACCCCTGAAAGTGCCAGCGGTTTGACGGTCGGGGAATTGGTTTCCTACGGGCGCTTCCCTCATCAAAAGGGCATGGGTCGCATGTCAAAGAAAGATTATGAGGTCATCAATTGGGCTCTTGAAGTGACAGGGACTTCTGACTTTAAGTACCGTCAGGTCGATGCTTTATCCGGAGGACAGAGACAACGTGTGTGGATTGCCATGGCTCTTGCACAGGAAACAGATATCATCTTCCTTGATGAACCAACTACATATCTTGATATGGCCCACCAGCTCGAAGTACTGGAACTCCTTCAAAAACTGAACATCGAACAGGAACGTACGATTGTCATGGTTCTCCATGACCTGAATCAGGCTGCACGCTTCGCCGACTACATCGTCGCCTTGAAAGAAGGAGAAATCGTCAAGGCCGGTGATTGCGAAGAAGTCATCACACATGACGTCCTGAAGAAAGTATTCCAAATTGACGCTGCGATTGGAAGAGACCCTCGAACAAATAAGCCAATGTGTATCACTTACAATTTACTAAAAGGAGAAGATCAACATGAAAAAATGGATGCTTCCACTTACGCTGCTGTTGGTGCTATTGGTTAGTGCATGCGGCAGCGGCTCTACTTCTGAGAAAGAAGAAGGAAAAGAGCCAAAGGAAAAAGACAATAAAACCGAGACCATCACATACGAATCAGAAAACGGTCCTGTTGAAGTTCCTGCAGACCCGCAGCGTGTAGTCGTCCTTTCCTCTTTTGCAGGAAATGTAATGGCACTTGATGTTAACCTAGTCGGTGTTGATTCATGGTCCAAAATGAACCCCCGCTGGGAAGGTGATTTGAAGGAAGTTGAAGAAGTAACGGATGAAAGCCTTGAAAAAATCATTGAGCTTGAACCAGACTTGATCATCGGCCTTTCCAATATCAAAAACGTCGATAAATTAAATGAAATCGCCCCTACTGTTACCTTTACATATGGAAAAGTAGACTATCTCACACAGCATATCGAAATTGGGAAACTATTAAACAAAGAAAAAGAAGCTCAAGCATGGGTAGATGACTTCAAAAAGCGCGCCCAAACGGCTGGCGATGACATCAGAGCGAAAATCGGTGAAGATACTACCGTTTCAGTCATTGAAAGCTTCAACAAGCAGCTTTACGTTTACGGAAACAACTGGGGACGCGGTACAGAGATCCTCTATCAGGAAATGAACTTGAAAATGCCAGAGAAAGTGAAAGAGGAAGCGCTGGAACCTGGGTACTTCGCCCTTTCCACAGAAGTTCTTCCTGAATTTGCAGGTGACTATGTCATTGTAAGTAAAGATCCCAAAGCCGACAATTCATTCATGGAAACCGAAACATATAAAAACATCCCTGCCGTTAAGAACAACCAGGTATTCGAAGTGAATATGATGGAATTCTATTTCAACGATCCACTCACGCTGGATTATCAGCTTGACTTCTTTAAAGAAAAATTTCTAGGAAACTAATATTTTACAAGGGGAATTCTTAACTTAAGGATTCCTCTTCCTTTATACTTCTAAAAAGAGATGATGATAGATAATGACCACTCAAAATCAACGATATATTCCATTTATCACAAAATTAATCGCTTCAATGGTGATTTTTGCTGCATGCTTTTTTATTTCGATGACTTTCGGCGCAGCAAATACCACTGTTAAGGACGTTTGGTTTGCTCTTTCTTCTTTCGATACGAATGAAAAAGTGACCATTCTGCAGGAAATTCGTTTACCACGAGCAGTGGCTGCCATATTAGTTGGCGCAGCCTTATCCGTTTCAGGGGCCATCATGCAGGGAATGACGAGAAACCCGCTTGCCGACCCTGGACTGCTGGGATTGACGGCCGGGGCGAATGCCGCTCTTGCCATCACCCTTGCTTTCATCCCTTCAGTGAATTCACTTGGTATCATGATTGCCTGTTTTACAGGCGCCGGGGTCGGGGCTCTTATGGTATTCGGAATCAGCTCCATGAAAAGAGGTGGCTTCTCCCCTCTTCGGATTGTATTGGCGGGTGCTGCCGTGTCTGCTTTTTTATTTGCAATCGCTGAAGGAACCGGACTTTTATTTAAGATTTCAAAAGATGTATCCATGTGGACTGCAGGCGGCTTGATCGGCACTACATGGGGGCAGTTGCAAGTGATCGCACCTTTCATTGCAGCAGGGATTGTTGTTTCACTCTTTCTTTCGAGGCAGCTTACCATCCTCAGCCTGAATGAAGAAGTTGCCGTGGGATTGGGGCAGCGGACGGCTTTCGTCAAAACGATTCTTTTCGTCGTCATTATTTTATTGGCAGGTGCTGCCGTTGCTTTGGTAGGGAATATGGTCTTCATCGGACTGATGATTCCTCATATCGTACGTGTGATCACTGGTACAGACTACCGTTTCATTATACCGGTCTCCACCCTGCTGGGAGCTTCCTTCCTGCTCCTGGCGGATACGCTCGGCCGCACCATTAACGCCCCTTATGAAACACCTGTGGCGGCAATCGTTGCGATAATGGGATTGCCTTTCTTCCTGTTCATCGTTCATAAAGGAGGGAAAGGCTTCCAATGATACATCCAGATTTGATAAAAAAACAAAAACTGCTCATTCTATTACTGTCGATTTTAATATTGATCACTGCATTTGTAAGTATTGGATTCGGGTATTCATCGGTATCTTACGACAGGCTGATCCCCACACTTTTAGGGAATGGGAGCTTCAAAGATGAATTCATCCTATTTTCAATCAGACTCCCGAGGATTATCATTACCGTTCTTGCCGGTATGGCCCTTGCCTTATCCGGCTCGATCCTGCAGGGAATCACCCGTAACGATTTAGCCGACCCGGGTATCATCGGCATCAATTCAGGAGCCGGGGTATCGATTGCCATCTTCTTTTTATTTTTTCCAATTGATGCCGCCTCCTTTGCATACCTGCTCCCGATCGTTGCATTCGTCGGGGCGCTG
Organism: Bacillus sp. Marseille-Q1617; assembly: GCF_903645295.1. NCBI lineage: Bacteria > Bacillati > Bacillota > Bacilli > Caryophanales > Bacillaceae > Bacillus > Bacillus sp. Marseille-Q1617. The sequence goes on along the minus strand of NZ_CAHJXM010000001.1, from coordinate 1,059,690 downwards.
ATCACAGCATGCTTGATCTACTTGTTTTCTTACAGTAAAAGAAACGGCATACAGCCTGTCCGTCTGGTGCTGGTCGGTGTCGGTTTCTCAATGGCTTTCTCAGGGCTTATGATCATCCTGATTTCTGCAGCAGAGCGTCAAAAAGTCGATTTCATTGCCAAATGGCTTGCAGGAAGCATCTGGGGAACGGACTGGCCATTCATCTGGGCGATTGTCCCATGGCTTGTCGTCCTTATACCGCTGACCCTCTATAAATCTCAGATGTTGAATCTGCTGGGATTGAGTGAGCCTGTCTCTGTAGGGGTCGGGATTTCCATCAATCGGGAACGTTTTCTTATGCTCATCGTTGCAGTGGCTTTGGCCGCTTCCGCTGTCTCCGTTACAGGGGGGATTGCTTTTATCGGGCTGATGGCCCCTCATATGGCGAAAGCATTGGTAGGTCCCCGGAACCAGATGTTCATACCTGTTGCCATTCTACTTGGCGGCTGGCTCTTGATGCTTGCCGATACAATCGGCAGAAACATATTGGAACCGGACGGGATTCCTGCCGGGATCATGATAGCATTGATAGGAGCGCCTTACTTTATGTATTTGTTGTTGAAGAAATAGAATGATTGTGTGTAAGACTTTTCCGCTGGCCGCCGTGCCAGCGTTTTTTTATTTCATGCAATTCTATCTCCCACACCTTTTCAACGAATGTGGACATGAAAACATAGCTGTACCAATATATTAGTAACAACTACTGAAAGGAGTTGTTATGATGTTATCCTCAATTGCAGATCGAGTCACAAGAATAGTCCAGCGTTACTTGCCGGATGCATTTGTCATTGCAGTTCTCCTTACATTATTCGTTTTCATAGTCGGATTTGTAATGAATCCCCAGGAACCGATAACGCTCGTTAAATCATTCGGAGATGGATTTTGGGTCTACCTGACATTCACCATGCAGATGGTCCTCCTGTTATTAACGGGAATGGTGTTAGCAGCAGTGCCTGTAGTTAAAAGGGGGCTGGAATCAATCGCGGGTCTCGCCGATACTCCTTCAAAAGCATATGTACTTACATTTGTCGTCTCAGCTTTAGCATATTATATTAACTGGGGGCTTGCTGTTGTTGTGGGAGCGATTTTCGTCCGTGAAGTGGGAAAACGCAACCAACAGGCCCATTTCCCCCTTTTAGTTGCAGCTGCCTATTCACCAACAGTTCTTTACACTGCAGGATTATCAAGCTCGATTGGATTGACCGTCGCAACCAAAGACCATTTTCTTGCTGATGTAATGGGAATCATCCCGACTTCGCAAACGATCTTTCACCCATCCACTATGATTATTTTTGGAGTATTATTCATTACCATGCCGATTGTCATTTGTCTCATGGCCCCTAAAACCAATATAAAACCTTATCAAGTAAAAGAAGTCCCAATAAAAAAAGAAACATCTCAACAAGCAGCCGATACACCTGCGTTAAAATTAGAACAAACACCCGTTTTGGGTATAGTTACTGGTGCTCTCGGATTGATTTATGTAATCTATGAATTCATGAATGGACGGGATTTAGACTTAAACATTATTAATCTACTGTTTCTTGCACTAGGCCTTATCTTGCATCGTTCTCTTGGTTCATACGGAAATGCTTTTAAAGAAGCGGTAGGTTCTACATCCCCCATTATTCTGCAGTTCCCATTTTATGCAGGAATCATTGCCGTTCTTTCAAATTCCGGACTGGGTCAATCTATTATAGATGGAATGGCGTCAATTGCTAATAAAGAAACGTTTGATGTATTTACGTATTGGTCAGCAGGGATTGTGAATATTTTGGCTCCATCCGGAGGCGGACAGTGGGCACTGCAAGGCCCTCTTCAAGTTCCGGCAGGCATGAAACTTGGAGTAGATCCTGCAGCGATCGCCATGGCTGTAGGATGGGGAGATGCGTGGACAAATCTCATCCAGCCTTTCTGGGCACTTCCTATCCTGAGTATTGTCGGCCTTCATATCAGACATATCATGGGTTATTGCTTCTTACTTGCCATATGGGTAGGGGCGATTACAACCATACTATTATTCTTCTTATATTAAAAAAGGGTGGTACCGGGATATCCGGTACCACCCTTGTTTTATCTCACAGACGCATGAGGCTCTTGACCTTTTTCCATCACGTCTATTTCATCCTCTTTTACAGTCTTTTTACTCCAGAAAGTTGCGATGATCGGTCCAGAAATGTTGTGCCAGACAGCTGCAATGACGCTCGGGAGTGCGGCGAGCGGACCGAAATGAGCGGTTGCCAGGGCTACGCCAAGCCCCGAGTTCTGCATACCCACTTCGATCGAAATGGCACGCCGTTTACTTTCATCCAATTTCATCAGGACACCCGTACCATACCCCAGCGCTAATCCAAGAAAATTATGAAGCATCACTGCTGAGAAAACCATGATGCCTGACGAAGCTATATTCCCGACATTGGCAGAAACAACGGCTGATACGATAATGATGATCGCTGTTACCGAAATCAATGGGATGACGTTCAAACTTTTTTCCACGGTTCCCGGGAGAATCTTTTTGATAATCAATCCGAGCGTGATCGGTATGATGATCACTTGTACGATTGACAGGAACATGGCGTATGGATCGACCGGGAGCCACTGTCCTGCTAACACTAGTAAAATGAGCGGAGTGGCAAGTGGAGCCAGCAGTGTGGAGAGCGACGTCATCGCAACCGATAATGCCAGATTCCCTTTTGCCAAATAGACCATGACATTCGACGCTGTCCCGCCTGGCACGGAACCTAACAGCACCAATCCAGCAGCAAGCTCATTCGGCAGACCGATTACATAGGCAATACCAAATGCCCCGAGCGGCATGATGAGGAATTGCGCAAGGACCCCTGTGATGACAGGGAGCGGTTTTTGAAGAACAAGTTTGAAATCAACCGGCTGGAGCGTCAGGCCCATCCCGAACATGACTACGCCGAGAAGGATCGTGATATAGCCTCCCAACGGTAAAAACGGTGCAGGAACAAAATAAGCGACCGCAGCCACAAGAATGACCCAGACGGCGAAATACTTTCCTGCCAGATGACTGATGGTTTCTAGTAGTCTCATCCCTTTACCTCCTTCGTTGTATGGATCAGTTTATTGGGGTTTAAAAGCCCCGATGGGTCAAGGGCAGCCTTTATGCTCTTCATGACCTCCAGTGCACTTCCATGTTCCCTTTGCTGATATTTCATTTTCCCTGCTCCTACCCCATGCTCCCCGGTACACGTCCCGTTTCTCTCAAGGGCATATTCAACGATTTGTTCATTGAATGCTTCCGCTTTTTTGACTTCTTCCGGGTCGTTTAGGTCGAGCATCACGAGAGCATGATAATTCCCATCTCCGACATGGCCGAGGATCCCTCCCGTCAGATTCAGCTCTTCAAGCTTTTCGCGGGCGGATTTGATTGCCCCGGATAATTCTGATATGGGTACGCACACATCTGTTACCATCATCTTTTTACCAGGATTGCCGTGGACATATGCATACGCAAGATTATGACGGGCATCCCACAGCTTATTCCTTGCTGCCTGGTCTTCCTCGAAATGAACCTCCTCACATCCATGGTCTGAAACGATTTCCTGCATGAATGCCACATCCTGCTTCAGCCCTGCTTCGTTTCCGTGAAACTCGAGAAACAAAGTCGGCTTTTCTATGTAATTTGTATCGCTGAACCTATTCACCTGCCTCATCGAAGCCTCATCGACCAGTTCCACCCTCGCAACGGGGATCCCTGCCTGCAGAATGGATACAACTGCTTCCACCGTTTCATCAATATGCGGGAAGGAGGCCCTGGCAGCCAAGATGTGTTCAGGGATTCCATAAACTCTCAATGTCAATTCAGTAAAGCATCCAAGGGTCCCTTCCGATCCTACAAATAAATGGTTCAGGTTATAGCCTGACGAGGATTTTTGGGCAAGGTTCCCTGTATGGATGATATCACCCGATGCAAGCACGACTTCGATATCCCTGACCTGGTCTCGCATGACACCATATTTGACGGATGTCGTACCGCTCGCATTCGTGGCGGCCATCCCTCCTAAAGTCGCGTCTGCTCCAGGGTCCACCGAGAAAAATAAGCCGAATTTCTTTAATTCCTTATTAAGCTGGGACCGGGTCACTCCCGGCTGCACTCTGACCAGGAAATCCTTTTCTCTTACTTCCAGAATCTTATTCATTTGTGAAAAATCAATGCTGATCCCTTTTTCATAAGGAATCACATGTCCCTCTAGACTTGTCCCTAAACCAAACGGGATGATGGGAGTGTTATGCACGCCTGCAAGTTTAACGATTTCACTTACTTGCTGCGCATTCTCAGGAAACACGACTATTTCGGGAGAACCTGGATGATGATAGGATTCATCCCTGCCATGCTGTTCCAGGACCGTTTCATTCGTTGTCACTTGATGACTTTTCAGCAATTCTTTTAATTCATGAAGCAGTCCTCTCTCTTTCACTGTCATCCATTTCTCCTCCTCTTGAAAAAACTATAATGAATGAAATTATACATAATAATCTGAATTTTTCAATAGTATTAAAGTTATTTTTATACTCTCATTTGCCTTTACGATTAATGATTTAACCCTAAAACAGAATGCATTTTTACATTTCTCCGGTTTGAAAGAATCGCTTCACGGGAAACACACCATTAATTACTAATAATTAAAGGGAGGAAATGACCATGAAAACATTAACCCTTACACTTGAGTATTCACCGGACTCTTTAACTGCTGATGAAGCGAAGGAACAAGTCAAAAACAAACTCGAAGGCTCGGAACTCAAATTGGTTTCTTTGAGTGAGGATATGGAGTCAACAGACTCTTCTTACGATAAAATGCATTCTTCCATGCCGGATCAGCCAAAAGGTGCAGATCCAGATGTCAATTCCACAGGTGCAGGGGGAATGGTCTCGCCCGACTCAAGCGGATATCCAAACAAAAAGTAACAATAAAAGGACAAGGAATATGTGAATTCCTTGTCCTTTCTTCCTTTTATCGCTGCATGGCTTCCTCGATAAATCCAGTCAATCTTACCCGGTATTCTTCCTCCTCCTCCAAAAAGCCTTCCGTATGACCAACGTCTGGAATGATCCATAATTTTTTCTCCCCGGACGCATTTTCATATAATCGCGAAGCCATTTCCGAAGGGACGAGTTCGTCCTTATCACCATGGATGATAAAGAGCGGCAAATCATTTCTCTTTTTCTTTACTTGATTGAGTGCTGATGCTTCATCAAATGAAAAACCAGCCCGTACTTTAGTGACCATACTTGTGACATCCATCAATGGAAAAGAAGGCAGATCATAAAGATACTTTAGCTGATGATCCAATTCTTCTTTCACTGATGTATATCCGCTGTCAGCAATGACTCCTCTCACCTCTCTTGGAAGCTCCTCGCCGCTTGCCATCAAAACAGTGGATGCCCCCATTGAAAACCCATGAAGAAAGATAAATCTCTCATCCTCATCTTCTACTAAATAATCAATCCACTTTCGTAAATCATTGCGATCGTGCCAGCCATAGCCGATATATTCCCCTTCACTCTTACCGTGTCCCCTGGCGTCTGGCTTTAAAATGTTAAATCCTTTCTCATAATAGTATCTTGTTACTTCTGGCAGCTGCTCATTATTCCCTTTATACCCGTGAGCTAAAATGACCGTTTTCCCATTTGGTGCATCATTTTTCAAATATCGTGCACTAAGGGTCAGCCCATCATCACTTTGTATCTCGATCTCTTCAAAATCCTGTCTCTCCGTCCAGCTCCTCAGTTCCTGCAATCTTTTCTGTTCTTCTTCCAGCGCACTCACCGCTTTAACCGCTTCCTCAGACCCGTAAAGCCTGATTGCCTCATCATTGCGGTTGATGGCCACGTTGTATATATAATTTGCTGCACCGAAAAGGACGATAACCGTTATTATGAGAAGCCAGCTTAACGTTAAGCCGATGCGTTTTATCATATAGGTTTCTCCTTTACTACTATACTTGTATTCTATAAAATGATACCCCGTAGTTTTTCACTAGAAACCTGTAAGTTTCAGGGAACTGCCTGATAATAAGAAAAGCACCCAGAAACTCTGGGCGCTTTTCGTAACACATTATTTTTTCTCTAATTCCTTTACCCTTTTTTCAAGTTTGCCTGCAATCGATAAGGCACTGAGCGCTACACCCAGTGAACCAACGGCAATGGAAAAAGCAAATATTATACCAGTATCCACGTGTGTTCATCCTTTCTTTTAAGAATTGTATTGTCCTCCCATTTTATACATTCACATCAAGCTTCTCTTTCCAACGACCTTCATCAGCCTTTTCAAGGAAATCGCTTCTTTTCCCATAAATCCTGATTACATCCTTGATTTCTTCTGCCAGATATTTTTCATTGCGATTGTTGGCAAGGGATGGATAACCGGATCCGCGCTGCAAATAGTCAGAAGATGCTACTGTATACCACTTCTCATCATCCAGAGGCTCCCCTGCAATGAAAACTTCGCGGACCTTTTTACCATCATGAACGATTTCAGCACCAGACACATGCAGGCGTCCGACGAATCTTCCCCGGAATCCAGGTCCCTTCCCCTCATTCAGGCATACATCAGCATCCAGCGATTGCTCAAACGCCTCCCGCAAATCTTTTCCTTGAATCTCGAATGAAGTGGGATTCAAAGGTGAAGGACAAACCTCAATCAATTTCTTATTCGATACGTACCCGAAGATCCCCGCATTCGCAATTCCGCTATTCATCAGCCCGATATCACAATGCAGCATATCCTTAACACCATCAGCAATTAAATTGGTTAAAGGATTCTCCTCCATCACATCATGCCAAAGTGGTTTTTCGAGCGTGTAAAGCGGCTTGCTTAAGACTTCTATCGCTTTTTCTTTATTTTTATTTAAAATGAACAGGACTCCTTCGTCCCGGGCAGCATCTTTTGTGACTGTATTTTGGGAGGTGAGCAGTTTCACCCCCGTATCACTTACATCTATTTCAATCATACCGACATATTCTCCATAACAGCCTGCACTGTTCATAATCGCATTGTGCACCACTTTTGCCTGTGGATAGACTTTATGATCATGGGCGGATAGAATGATATCAACGCCTTCTAATCCATCGACCAGAACTTCATCCACAAACGTCCCGAGGTGGTTGAGAAGAATACATACGTCATAATTCCCTTCATATCTTACGAGTTCTTCTTCAATTGCTTTTTTATAATCGGTCATATGTACACCCAGACCATCACTGAAATCCTGCATATCGGGAGATGCACCCGTAATGAGGATGCGGAGACCTTTTTTCTCAAGGATGATGCTCGAACATACTCCATCGATTTTAGTTCTGTCTCTTTTAAGGAGATTATTACTGATGAATGGAACAGGGCTGTTCGATGCCATGTGCTCAAGAGTATCAACCCCATTGAACATTTCATTGTTTCCGATGGTCAACGCATCATACCCGGCATACTCCAAAAGCTCAATGGCTGCCATGCCTCTTGTGCCCTGCAGCTCTATGCTCTTGAAATCTGCAAAATCGCCTCCATCAAGAACTAAAGTATCTTCGTCTTTATATTCCTTGATCAATGTTACCACTTGAGAAAATGCATCAAAGTGACTGTGCAAGTCATTCGTATGGATTATTTTCAGTTTCATAGTTACCCCCATCACCTCTTTTTCAGAAAACTCTCTACCATAATAGTAAAGGAATGACAGAAGGAATTAAAGGATTTTTTTGGAAAAATTAAACTTTGATCATAACCTGTTTTTTTACCTTCTCAACATCGCCTGCATCCGCTGCTTCAATCAGCAAAAGAGTTAAAAGAGTTACAACCAGCATTGTGTTAATTAGTCTATTCTTGCCTATAAACCAACATTGACAGTTTTGGACTCCAGCGTATAAAATGTTATCTAATATTTATAACTAAACACTTTGCTTCACTCGTATAATCTTGGAGATATGGTCCATAAGTTTCTACCAAACTGCCGTAAATGGTTTGACTACGAGAGGGAAAAGAGGTGCTTTATGCCCTTTTCACGTTTACTATTCCTCTTCAATGTCAGACCCTTGGTATATCAAGGGTTTTTATTTTGCTCTCATATCGGGAGGTCTGCACAAGAATGCGTCCCTTCCCATGGCACTCGTACTAATGAAGGAGGAAAAGTATGCAACTCGATAAAAATTCTTTAAAGAAACAAATAGCTGTCGCGAATCACGAAATGCCGGCAGATATCGTGATAAAAAACGGGAAAATCATAGATGTTTTTAATCAGGAAATACTCGAAGAGGACATTGCCATATCTGGCGGTATCATTGTCGGGATTGGGGAATATGAAGGGAAGCAAGTGATTGATGCGGAGAAACGCTATATTAGTCCCTCCTTTATTGACGGTCACGTTCATATCGAATCATCAATGGTGACCCCGGTCGAGTTCTGTAAAGTGGTCGTCCCCCACGGAGTGACGACAGTTATAACAGACCCGCATGAAATCGCGAATGTAGCCGGCAGAAAAGGGATTGAATTTATGTTGGAAAACTCAAAGGATGTCCCATTGGATGTTTTCTTCATGCTTCCATCCTCCGTCCCTGCGACACCCTTTGAGAATTCAGGAGCGGTGCTGACCGCAAATGATCTGGATCCCTTTTATTCGCATAAACGTGTATTGGGATTGGCAGAGGTAATGGATTTCCCGTCCCTTCAAAACGCGAATGATTCAATCATTGATAAAATTGCTGCCGCTTCTCGGCATAAGGCCAGGATTGACGGACATTTGGCTGGATTGGGTCCGGATGCAGTCAACATGTATAAATCAGCCGGCATTACGACAGATCATGAATGCCATACTCCTTCAGAAGCAAAAGAACGCCTGAAAAGGGGAATGTATCTTTTGATCCGCGAAGGTTCTGTTGCCAAAGACTTAAAGTCACTCATAACGGTCGTGACAGAAAGAAATGCCCGCCGGTGTTTATTTTGTACAGATGATAAACATCTTGATGATTTAATCGGCGAGGGCAGCATCGACCACAATGTACGCCTGGCGATTAAGGAGGGGCTTGACCCACTGATTGCCATCGGGATGGCTACAATCAATGCTGCAGAATGCTACGGTTTGTCAAATAAAGGAGCGGTTGCCCCAGGATACGATGCCGACCTTCTGTTTTTGGATGATCTGAACTCTATTAACATATCTGATGTTTATAAAAAGGGGAAACTTGTTGCAAAGTCCGGAAAGTATGTCGGGGAAGCCATTCCGGGGGCTGCAGCCGACACTTCACTCACAGACACAGTAAACATACCAGTAATGACAAAAAAAGAGCTTGAAATCCCGATAAAACATACTGATAAAGCCCACATAATTGCAATCATACCGAATCAGCTGCGTACTACGAAATGTATTGAGAAAGTTGATGTAAATGAGGGATACTTTTCTCCATCTGTTTCAAACGATCAACTTAAAATATGTGTGGTGGAAAGGCATAAGAAAACCGGCAATATTGGAAAAGGAGTCGTGAAAGGTTTTGGAATAAAGGACGGAGCCATTGCCACTACCGTAGCTCACGACTCACATAATATTGTTGCTGTGGGGACCAATGATGGAGATATCTTAAAAGCTGTAAATTCTTTGAAAGATATCAATGGAGGGCTCGTGGTAATTAAAAATGGAAAAGCGATTACTTCGCTTTCGCTTCCCATCGCCGGATTACTTTCAAATGAAGAATCCAGTGCCGTATACAACGGGCTGGTGAAGATAAAATACGCTTTATCGGAAGTAGGATTCACAGGAAGTTTCAATCCTTTTCTCACGTTGTCTTTTCTGACTTTGCCTGTTATTCCTTCTTTAAAAATCACTGATCTTGGCCTATTTGATGTAGAGAGCTTTCAGCATATTTCAGTAGAAGCAGAATAGTTTCAGCTTTTTGAATAGACCCATTTGGATAACCGCCGGTGCCTCGCTATATGAGGTGCCGGCATTTTTTATTACAGGAACTTTGCTGTTCATTTTTGTCATTCCTGTACAAAGCTGGTCTCAACAAAAAAGAGCTTTCATTCCATGAAGGGAACAAAAAACTCTTTATGATTCATTTGGCTCTTCTGTCAGTTCAGTGTATACGACAAGTCTTTCTACATAATTGCGTATGTCCCGATCAAAATAACCCGTGCAAGTGATAAGATTCAACATGCGTTTATCGGTTGGGCCGAATATTTTTCTAAGGGGTGCGTCATCTTTTTGATAGGCAACTTTGTCTCTTACGACAAACGTAAGCCGTTCTCCGTTCTTATCATAAAGATAGATTTCATCGCCTATCTCCAGTTCCTTCAACCTAAAAAAGATTGCCGGAGCTTTTTCGTCATCCACGTGGCCTGCAAGTACCGCATTTCCCGCATCACCAGGCTCAGAACCTGGTTCAAACCACGCTACATCCTCCCCGTTTTCAGGGAGCTCCATATTCCCTTCTTCGTCCAGGCCGAATTCTTTAACCGGTGCTTCGAGATCCAGGGCAGGGATTGATAAGACAGATGGATGGATACCTGCCTCTTCTTCCATTACTGCATTTGAATTTTCAACCGTTTTTGAAGGTTTAACTTGTACAGGGTGTTCAAGGGGCTTTGATTGTTCCGCCTTTTGTTGAACCCGTTGAGGCTCCTCTGCAGAACAACCTGCAAGAAGAGCCGTCAACAAAATTCCAATTACACGAAGCCTCATTACTTCACAAGCTTCCGGCGAGCGACAAATAGAAGAGCTGCTCCGCCGAATACAGCAGATGCCAGAATGATAGGAAGTGTAGAAGCGGTTTCTTCAGCAGTTCCTCCCATTCCTGTTTCAGGCATGCTTCCCGGCATGAGTGTGTAGTCTTTCAACACAAGTACTTCCAATTGATCAGCTGTATTAATGGCAAATACGCTGTACACTGTATTTTCCTCTAACATCGTTCCAGAAAGATCTAATACTTGTTCACCCTGAGGAGTTCTGATTTCCAGGTCATATGTGCCTGGATCCAGCTCTTTGTAATCTGTGATTGCTTTAAACTCAGCTCCTGAGAATAATGCATCTCCTCCAATTGGCCCCACATCAACAGTTGGTGCATCAGGGGAAAGGTGTCCTACACGGACCTTCGTCATTCCTTCTGTGACTTCCATTGAATCTTCTGCAACCACAAGCTCTAAATTGTCGAGAGTATTAGCTGCTGCGACTGTATAACCCATCCCCGCTTCAACTGTCAGGGTTTTAGAGATGACCGGTTCTTCACTTCCCATTGTTCCGGCAGCATAAATGTCCACCTTATGTTCTCCGGCAGGCAGGTTCATGTAATCTGTTGCCGCTTTGAACTCGGCCCCTTCTACAACCGCTTTATCATCGACATATACGTCTACAGCCGGTGCATCAGGAGAAGCATGTACAACGCGCACCATTGCATCATTTTCAGCAGCAAACGCACCGCCGGCCAGTGACATCATCAAAATCGCAGTAACAAAAATCGAGAAAATCTTTTTCATCTTTTCCACTCCCTTTCGTTTTGTACAAGTTTTGTAACATCCTTGTAAATATACTGTACAATTATTAAACAGATTGTTCAACTATTAAACTGTCATTTCAGCACATTGGAGAAAACCACCTTGCACCACCTTTGATATAACAGGAATTCGACAAATATTCAGCTTACATTTGATAAGATCGTTGGTGTTACATTGATACTTTAAACACCCCATAACTTATGTGCTTTAAAAAAAGAGCCACCCTTCAAATTTGAAGAGTGACCCCATAGCTTACTTCTGATTTTGATTTTCATTATCTTCATTTGTATCATCTTGACTGTCTGCCTCTGACATGTTTTTTCCTGCTGCGCTTTCCCTTTCCCCGGCTTGGGAAATGACAGGCTGATAGTGTGGCTTCCTGTCAGCATATGACCGTAACAATTCACCCACGTCTATCCCGGTCATTTCCTTCAATGGTTCCTGCATATCCAGCATCGTTCTGGTAATACTCTTCCCGAATGACGGAACACCCTGACCATTGCCGGAATCAATGATTTTCACAGAATCGATATTGTTTAACGGCTGTGCAATCTTTTCGGCAAATACAGGCAGCATTTCGATCAGTTTTTCCGTTATGATGACGTCACCGTGTTTTTCCATTGCTTCAGCAAGCAGTTTACGCGCTTCTGCTTCTGCTTTACCGCGCTGTCTGATGACATCTGCTTCGGCAGATCCTTCTTCACGGCGGATCTTCGCTTTCGCTTCCCCGTCGATTTCCGCTTTTCGCGCCTCTGCTTCTGCTTTACGAGTCGTCTCATAATATTCCGCGTCCGCTTTCGTTTGACGCACTTTCGATTCTTCAGCCTCGAGCTTAACTGCCCGTTCGCGCTCAAGGAATTGAAGCGTCAATTCTTCTTCTTTTACTTCTTTGGACAGCTTTGCTTTTTCCAATTCGTACGATTGCTCTGATTTCGCCCGCGCACGCTCTGTTTCTTCTTTGAAGGCTGCATCCTTGATGTCCTTTTCCTTTTTGGACTCGGCGATGGAAATTTGACGCTTATACTCTTCTTCCTTCGCTTCCTGATCCGTCTGAGCACGGTGAATCCGCGTCTCACGTTCAGTGTTAGCCTCGGCGATTTCTGCCTGCTTGCGGACTTCCGCGATGCGGGGACGTCCAAGGTTCTTTAAGTATCCATTCTCTTCATCAGCATCACGGATATCCGTCAAGCCGAGGGAAGTAATTTTGAAGCCCATAAGATCCAGCTGCTTCTGCGCGATCTCCGATACGTCGGCGTTGAACTTCTCCCGATTGCTGTTGATGTCCTCCACGGTCATTTTTGATAAAATGGCACGCAGATTACTTCCTAATACCTCAATGATTTCATCTTCAATCTCTTTTTGGTCTTTACCAAGGAACTGCTCCGCATAATTGGCAATCCCGTTTAACGTGTCAGCCACCTTGACCATCGCGACCGCATCAGCCACGATCGGCACCCCGCCGTTTGTATAGACACGCGGAGTCGACAGCTTCAATTGGAAAGAAGTCAGATTAACGGGCGTTGACGTTTGGAATCGTCTCAGACGATAACCTCCACCCCTGATGATCTTCATGGAACGTCCTTCCTGGTCGGTGAAAATATTCGTCTCTTTCTCTGGATCCCCGAGTTTCGGACCCGTGATGATCAAAGCCTGATTCGACCTTGCCGTGCGGTAGCGGAATCTCATCCAAAAATAATACGCGATTCCCGCAATTGCTGCTACGATCAATACAGGAATTAGGAACATGATCACTCCAATAGCAGTCAATGAACCCATACTTACCTACCCCCTGTTATGTTATTTAAGCAGTAAAGTTTTTCTGCTTTTATAATGGTGATATGACTATCTACGGATAACAGCCTTTAAAGGTTTCATAAAAATGGGAAAACATCAGGTTTTTTCCTTTTTATTGACATAGTAGAGTCCGAGAGACGTCGAATATGGTAGAATAAAAGCGTTCACAATTTCATTATTGCTCATTGGTGAAGAGGATGTCGGTTGACTCTCTTCTTAAAAGGGAAGCTGGTGAAAATCCAGCGCGGTCCCGCCACTGTAAGGCTGAGAATTCTTATGAAGCCCACTGTTTCCCCGGGGGGAACGGGAAGGGATAAGAAGTCGACGAAGCTGAGCCAGGAGACCTGCCAATCGGGAAGAACACAGAGTTCCTACGGGAGATAGGAGGGTGTTGCGCTTTATGAGACGACAAACGAGGTTTCATTGGATCCTGATTGTTCGCTTGGAATAGCTGCATCTTCTATTAAAGGAGATGCATTTTTTATTTCAAGCTTATGAGGAGATGAGAAGATGGAACAAGCTTATCCAGTTGAACGCTCACGTACGATCCAGACAAAATTGGTATTGCCGCCTGACACCAATCACATGCAAACAATCTTCGGTGGAAAGGTATTAGCTTTCATCGATGAAATCGCTGCTCTTTCAGCCATGAAACATTCCAGTTCGGTGGTGGTCACCGCTTCGATCGATTCAGTTGATTTTCTTTCTTCTGCAACTGTCGGGGACGCGCTGAGCCTCGAAGCGATTGTCACTTCCACGGGCAGGACTTCCATGGAGGTGTATGTGAAAGTGTACTCTACCAATCTACTGACGGGTATCAAGACTTTGACGACAGAATCATTCCTTACCATGGTTGCAGTGGATGAAGACGGGAAGCCAAAGCCAGTACCCAAAGTGATTCCGGAAACGGAAGAAGAAAAGAGATTATTCAACACGGCGGTTCTGCGGAAAGTGCATCGGAAGAATCGGGCGCTGATTAAATAGGAAGGGGGTATGAACAGGCAACTGTTCATACCTTTTTAATTTTGTGAAAGTAAAGAAGTGTATTTGATACCTTTTTATTGTCCTACCAATAAAAAAATACTGAGCCTATAATAACTGCTATCCATGAAACGGATGCTGCCAGACCTACTCGCAATAAGTCCTTATCTGTAAAATAGCCATACGTATAGCTAATCAAGTGTACAGGCGATTGCGTAACAAGAAAAAAGCCCGGTACGCATGCAAGAAACACCGGCATGGCAATTTGCATAGGCGATAATTCCGGTATCGTGTTTCCAATCGTAATACTAAGGGGGAGCATGATTGTCAAAAAACCTAAAATATTCACAAAGACAATTCGGACCAAACTTGTGCATAAAACCAAGAGAAGTATCACAACCCAAGGTGGATGACCGTCAAGGATACGATTTAAACCGACAGCCATCCAATCAATCGTATCTGTTCTGATTAACATCCCTGATACCATCAGTGTAGAAGCAAAAAAGAGCATCAAGTCCCAATCTATTGATTTTCTTGCCTCATGCCATTTCCATACCCCTGCAAAAGGAAGCAAGGTAAAGCAAGCACCCAGCAGGCCGATTTGAGGAATTGAGTAGCCGTGTAAAGGCTGCGCAATCCATAATATCAAGGTTCCTCCGATTATACAGATAATTTTCTTTTCATTGATGCTAACAGGACCCAACTCATCTATTTTATCCTCAATTAACGATAATAATAGCTTGCGGTCTATCTTTTCAGGAGGGAAAATAACTAAAAATATACCCCATAGGATGAAAATAAACAATAAAACAGGAAACCCAAATAATTCGAACCACTTTAAGTAATTCAAATCAGAAACATCACTCATAATTCCGAATGCATATATAGTGGAACTGGCTCCCGTCGCAACAAAAGCACCTGAAATGGCAGCAAGGTAGGCTACCCCGATAAACAGTGATTTGCCTAAAAAACCGACATTCCCAATCTTTCTTAAACTTTTCATTAAACTATCCAGAACAGAGGATAATAGGCTGCCTTTCCCGACATTAGAAGGAATGAGGATAGACAGTACAACCATGAGTAAAAAAGAGATGAAAATCATGGCCTTCCCGGAACCCCTGGAGAGCCTCAACATATAAAGGGAAACCCTGCTTGCAAGACCGGTATTAATAAACGCCGTTGATATGATAAATGTTGAAAACAAGAGCCAAACGATACCTGAGCTAAAATAACTCAATGTTTGTTCATAACTGAAAAAGTGAAACGAGAGAAGTAAAATCAGCAGCAGTGAACTGAAAGCAAGTGGAAAGACTTTTCCAATCCATAATACCTGGATAATGATGAGGGCAGCGATTGCCTTCCATTTATCATCCCAATCGAAAAACGGTATAAAAAACAATCCGTATATAAGTAGTGTTATAGCCAATAACAGCTTTTTTTTCATTTCCATTACTCCCATTCCTCAATCAAAGGAAAAAGTCACCGAATAACAGGTGACTTTCTTTCTTTCAAACCAATGAAGGTCAATGAATGATCTTTGAATCCTGCTTATTGCTCATTGCATAACGTGCAGCAGTCGAACCTGCTAATTTTCCATACACAGCACCTGACATCAATCCAGAGCCTCCGGGGTAATTATGATAAAAGATTCCACCAACCATCTCCCCTGCAGCGAACAGCCCGGACAATGGTTTATCGTCTTTATTTAATACTTCTCCTGATGAATTAACTCGGAGCCCGCCAAATGAAAACGTAATACCGCAAGTTACCGGGAAAGCATAGAAAGGTCCTTCCTCAATCTTCAATGCCCAGTTCGTCTTTTCAGGTGTTAATCCCACTGTCTTCTTTCCGTCTTTCTCTGTGGGGTTGTAATCCCCATCTTGTACGGCTGCATTATAATCTTCTATTGTCTGCAAAAATTGTTGTTTGTTCACTGACAGCTGATTAACTAGTTCATCCAGAGTCTCACCTTTATAATAAGTTGCTTCTTCCAAATCATATTCCTTTCTGAGAAGCGGCCGTACTTGGGAATCATAAATCTGATAAGCCACATGACCAGGCTGTTTCAATATTTCCCGTCCGTACTTAGCGTACGTATAATTACGGAAGTCGGCGCCTTCATCTACAAACCGTTTTCCTTCATTATTTAACATGATACTAAGGGGATAGGAATGTTTTTTAAAGATATCTCCCGGCTTATTGAAGTCCCCGACTTTTGGTGCATGATAATCCGTTCCAATTGAGTGACACCCGGAATATTCACCAAACTTCTCTGCTCCTGCAGCCATGGCCATAGAAATCCCGTCACCTGTGTTATATTCGGTGCCTCGAACAATTGCCGCTTCCCATTCTTTGCCGATATACTCACTTCGAAGCTTTTTATTTCCTTCAAAACTACCGCATGCCAAAACAACCCCGGTTGATTCTACTGTCATCCTATTTTCACCCTGCTGGACGACGACACCGCTTATTTTTTCACCTTTTTTTAATAGCTCAACTGCAGCGGTCTCATACCAGATATCAATCCCCAGCTCCTCTGCACGGGAAAAAAGCTGCTTCATCAAGCCTATACCTTTATTTTCGGTCTTAACCGGCAGTCCTCCCCAGAATTGCCGCTTGCCATCCTTTTCATAGGACTGATTATCATAGTTAAGTTCAAATTTCACTCCATGCCCTTTCATCCAAACCAGCGTCTCAAATGAACGATCCACCAGTTGTTTTGCCAGGTCAGGCTGACTTTCTCCTTTCGTCACGCGCATGATATCTTGATAATAATCATCTTCGTTGTAATCCGGCATGACGATAACTTCTGCTTCCTCATCCGAGAGATCTGTTACAACTTTACGGATATCATCCAGATTGTGATACGCTACCCTGATGGCCCCATCGGTAAAGAATGAATTCCCGCCTCTTTTATGCTTCGGACCTTTTTCAAGAACCAACACTTCCGCCCCTTCTTCACGGGCTGAAATGGCAGCACATAAAGCTGCGTTACCTGCCCCAACGACAACTAAATTATAGGATCTTTGGTTTGCCATCTATAAGTCCTCCTATTCACTACATATCTTTTGATATTGGATTAACAGGATCCCTTCCCCTCTTTTTAAGAGCCTTAATAAGCAATGGATAGAAAAGAGATAAAAGAGTTAATACAGTTAAACCAATTGCTATTGGTGTATCAAAGAAGATACCCAGACTTCCATTCGATGAGAGTACTGCCATTCTAAAGTTCTGTTCCATATCAGCTCCGACAATCAATGCCAGTACAAGCGGAGCAATCGGAAAGTCCATCACCTTCATGAATAAACCGAATACACCGAAAATTAATAACAGAAAGAAGTCCACTGCACTGTAACTGAGTGTGTAGGTTCCGATAAAAGCAAGGATTACAATAACCGGATATAAAACTTTCGCTGGCGTATCAAGAATCTTAACTAGTAGACCAACCAGCAAGATATTTATGATAACTAACGCAATATTTCCAATGAACATACTATTGATCAATGTCCACACCGTATTGGGATCATTTTCAAATAGTAAAGGACCTGGCTTCATACCCAGCATGACAAGGGCTCCGAGCATAACGGCTGTAGTCCCGGACCCGGGAATGCCCATTGTTAATAACGGGATCATTGCACCTACTGAAGCAGCATTATTTGCGGATTCCGGCGCCGCCAGCCCTTCCACTGCACCCTTACCGAATTCCTCCGGCTTTTTGGAGATTTGTTTTTCTGTCGAATAACTGATCATAGAAGCAATCGAGCCCCCGGCACCCGGCAGGACTCCCACCACGAATCCCAGCGGGCCACTTCTTAGAATCGGCCATAATGAGCGTCTCCACTGCGACTTTGTAAACCAGATCTTGCCGACTTTCTTTTTTTCTTTTTTCACTTGATCAATCGTCAAATAGTTATAAAGCACTTCCCCTACTGCGTAAACACCGATAATGACGATTAAAAAATCGATTCCTTCACTTAGATGAGAACTTCCGAAAGTGAAACGGTAGACTCCGCTTTGAGTGTCAATACCAATGGTACTGAGCATCAACCCAAGAAACATGGCAATAAAGCCTTTGACCATTTTACCCACCGATAGAGCAACAATGGCTGAGAGAGTCAACAGCATCAACAAAAAGTATTCCGCAGGACCAAATTTCAATGCAAAACTGGCCAGCGGCTCAGCAAGAAAAATAAACCCGATTACAGCCATTATCCCTCCAATGAACGAGGCAACTGCCGAGATGGCCATCGCCTGTCCTGCCTGACCTTTCTGTGCCATTGGATAACCATCAAATGTAGCGGCTATCGCCGAACCATCACCCGGGGTATTTAATAGTATCGAGCTCCTCGACCCGCCGTACATAGCGCCATAATAGATGGCTGCCATCAAAATAATTGCACTGACGGGCTCCATACCAAATGTGATCGGGATTAATACAGCTACCGCAGTTGCAGGACCCAGCCCAGGCAGCATACCGACTATCGTCCCAAGAAATCCTCCGATTACCACCCACATAATATTTATAGGTTCTAAAGCAGTTGTTAAACCTTGCATGAAGTTGCTTAAATCCATTTAGCTCACCTCCTAAGGAAGACTGACTCCTAATAAAACGCTGAATGCATACCATGATAAAAAGGAAAAACCTATTGCTACAGCCAGATTCACGACAATTTTCCTGCCATTTACCGTGAATAATAAAGCTGCCAGGAATAAAATCGTAGAAAACAAGAACCCTATCCGTTCAAATATGAATGCGTAGATACCTCCATATAAAACTGTCAGCCCGATCAATCTAGGTGTCCTGCCTTTCAGTAACAGCCTGACTTCCTCATTATGGACATGTAAACTTCTCCACTCCTGATAGAAATAGAAGATGCTGAATATCAGCATAAACACACTTAAGCCAATTGGAAAATATAGCGGACCGTTTGGGTTCCCCAGATTTGCCTTAGGCAAATTCATGGAACCTACTAAAAAAGAGAAGCTTAATAGAATTAAAAAGATCGGCATCCCCAGTTTGATTGCTCTCATTCATTTCAGCCTCCTGTCTAACGTAAGGCGGGAGAAGACTAAGCCAGTCTTCTTCCCGAATTTCTAATCCTGTATGATATTAATTCGTCAACCCTGAGCTGTTGACAAGTTCCGTATATAATTCTTCTTGTTCCTTCATGAATTGCTTTGTTTCTTTACTGTCCTTGTAAAAATCATCCCAGTCATTGTTTTCGAGCATTTTCTTCCATTCATCTGTTTTCACCATTTTTCCGATTTTTTCATCCCAATATGCCACTTCTTCTTCCGTCATATCTGGAGGTCCCATGATGCCTCTCCAATGTGGGAAGACCATGTCGACACCTTCTTCAGTCCAAGTAGGAACATCATCAAGTCCTTCTAATCGCTTCTCAGAAGAAACCGCCAATATCTTTAGTTTCCCTGCTAAATGCTGCTCTTTCACTTCAGAGAGAGAAGTGGTGACAGCATCGACGTGTCCTCCAAGCAATGCAGTTACTACATCTCCCCCGCCTTCATATACTAAAAAGTCCAGTTTAGTAGGATCAATTCCCTTTTCACTTGCAGCTTGTACTAATGATAGATGGTCATCGTTTCCGAGTCCTGGACCCACCCCGATTTTGATAGATTTCGGATCTTTTTTCATCTGATCCAATAAATCTGATGCCGTTTCATATTTTGAATCAACCGGGACTGCCAGCGCCTGCCATTCTGTTGCCAGCGTAGCAATCGGCGTGAATTGTTCATGAGACAGATCACTTTGTCCCAGTAATTTATTCGTTAGTACTAAACTTGAGTTGATTGCCAGATAATGAGCGTCTTTTGTTTCGAGATATTTCCATCCCGCTTCGCCGCCGCCGCCCGGTTTGTTAATGACATTGATGTTTTTATCCACAATGTCATTGTCACGTAAAACCTTTTGGACGGAACGAGCTGTTAAATCCCATCCTCCGCCTGGAGAGGCTGGAGCAATGATTTCAATATTCTTCGACGGAAACTCCTTCCCTCCTGAAGCCGAGCTTGAGCAGGCAGTCATCAAAGCCATTACACAGATAATCATTAATAATCCATACTTTTTCATATTTTTCCTGCACCCCTTTTTATTTGTTTGTACTCACCCGGATCATCCCCATGTCAAAAAGGTGAAATACGTTAATTTAATCCTAGTTTCCAAACGTCCTTGTGTAAACGTTTTCAAAATATTGTGTTTTTAAAAATTTATGGGTATTTTGTTCATTTTGTTCATAACACATCTACATTACGGCCTCCCCTATTAAACAAACAAGGCCTGCCACATTTGATTAAAGGAAATTGCCTTTAACCTGTGCCAGACCTTGATTTATGATTGAACCGATCAAACTATCCTATCATTCCTCAATCGATATCTTCTTTCAGGGCGACCGACTATTCCGTAAACATGTTCGACAGAGGCATCCTTTGTTCCCACTAAATATTCAAGATATCTACGGGCGGTTGTCCGGGATGCCCCCATCTTTTCGCCAACTCTTTCTGAGGTTATTCCTTCTTTTTCTTCTTGCAGGATGTGAGTCACTTTATCAAGAGTTAAATAATCTATCCCCGGGGGTAGATTGTTTCTTTTTTCAGCAGCTTTCTTTGCTTTTTCACCACCAAAGAATTGGTCCAGTATTTGTTGGTTTACCTCTGCGGCAGAATTAAGCGTTACTTTTTTTTGAACATATGCTTTCATTGCTTCTTGAAATTTCTCCAACGTAACCGGTTTAATTAAGTACTGTTCGACTCCATATCGAAGTGCTTTTTCTAAAAATGTTTTTTCTTTTGCAGCAGTAATCATCATGATGTCGATAGAAGGAAAATCAGCTCTGATCCGATGCAGTAATTCCGTCCCAAGCTGGTCAGGCATATATACATCCAGTAAAAGTAAATCCACACAATTTTCACGCAGGATATCCAAGGTTTCTTTAGCATTCATCGCCTTACCCACTAGTTCCATCTCCTGATTTTTCGCCAGAAACCCCTCATGTATTTGTGCTACACGAAAATCATCTTCCGCTATTACAACTTTAATCATACCTATTCCCCTTTTGTACGTTTGATTTCGGTAAGATTACGGTAAAGACTGTCCCCTTGTCTTTTTGGGAATTCCATTCGATCGTTCCCCCAAGTAATGATAGTTCTTCTTTTACATTTGCAAGTCCATAACCACGATTTTCACCTTTTGATGAGATTCCTTTTTTCAGGATCATGTGTTCTTCAACTCCCGATATTCCTTTTCCGTTGTCCGCTACTTCGAAGATGATATCGTTTCCAATATCTGTAACGAAAAAAGAAACGCACTTAACCTTTTGATCCATTACCGCTTCGAATGCATTGTCGATCAAATTTCCCAATATGATGATTAAAGGTGAAAATCCAATAAATTCAGGAAGAAGAGCAAGCGAACTTTCACCATCTATCTGAAAATCTATTTTCTTTTCTGATGCTTTTGCAATTTTCCCTAATAGTATGGCTTGAACCTTCTCATCCAAAATACTTTGAAAAAATATAGTGGATTGGTACTCTTGCAAATCAGATTCTTCTTTGATGAATGAAATCGCCTCTTCATACTTGTCCAGTTGGATCAATCCAAGAAGAACATATAGTTTGTTTTTAAATTCATGTGTTTGGGCCCTTAAGTCCTGAGAATACTTTTGTACTTCAGAAAGAGCATCCACCATTTTTTTTATTTCTGTCCGGTCTCTGAAACTGAAAACCGTACCAACCTTCATCCTATTTTCCATAAGTGGTTGTGCATTTACGATCATCGTCTTTTCTTTATATTGAACTTCGATATTAGAAACCTCAAGAGAAGTATTGAGCATTTCTGACATTGCTTTAGAAGAAATAACCTCGGTAACCATTTTTCCTTCAACTGCTTCGTTCGTATCCAGCAATTCACGTGCAGATTGATTCATCATTGTAATGCTTCCCTGTTGATCAATTGCCAAAATCCCTTCTCTGACAGATTGAAGAACCGCATTTCTTTCTCTAAACAGCGCACTTATCTGATAAGGTTCCAAGCCAAATGTGTCTTTACGGATACTTCTCGCTAATAAAAAGCTGCCGAAAACACCCAGAATCAGCACAACTCCGGATAAAGCAAGCATCGTTCGGATTTCATATCCAATCTTGTTCCGGATGGTCTTCATATCAAATTCTACAGTCACGGTGCCTTCCACTTTTTTGTACTCATCATAACGAATCATCACGGGTACTATCCCTTTTAGTACCTCGCTGTTTCCCTCTCCGGCATGGATAAGATTATTACTTCCGAATACAAGTGCCCTGTAACGTTCATCATGGTCATTACTACCGCTTCCTTGTCCAACGAAACTATAAATCTGTCCTTCTCTGTTTTCAATCAGGATAGCTGATGCTTCCACCTGATCGCGAATTTGTTCAGTAACCGCACTTAAGTCTTCTACAGGCTCATTTTCCCGAAAAGAATCCTGAATGACTGGCATATAAGAAAGTGTCTTTGCGGTTTGCAGGGCCAAGTTTTCGGCTTGCTCCACGTCTTCCTGGGATTCCCTATATGCAAACATCCAAGTAAGCAATCCTATTACGATCAGTAATAGTGAAATGACCAGCCCGAGTATTTTAACTTGGAGTGGTACCTCTAGAAGTCTTTTCATCCTAATACTCCTAATATACTGAATTTTCTATTATATAAATATATCATAATATCGAGATAAAAATCTTCATCCTTTGTTATCTTCCAATAATTATGTATTCCTTTATTCTATATCTAGTAATAACCCCTTCGAGCCAGCCCTGGACACACACGGGAGAATCAATCCGTGACTTTTCTTCTCTTCAACACTTAAAAAAGAATCATAATGCTCTACCCTGCCGTGAATAACCTTCAATTCACACGTACCACACCGTCCCATCCGGCACGAATATGGTGCTGGGATTCCTTCCTCAAGGAGGGCATCCAGCAGCGATTGGTCTTTACCAACATGAACGACCTTACCTGAAGTCAGTACTACATGAAAAGGATGGGATTCCTTTATTTCAGGGGCAGCAAATCGTTCAAAATGTATACTTGAAGAGGGGTATCCATAGCTTTTTGCAGCCTCTCTAAATTCCTCTATAAACGACTGGGGGCCGCAGAAATAAACATGGGTGCCGATAGGATGGTGAAGCAGACTTGTTACATGAAGCTTTTTATGTTCCTCTGAGAAATAAAAGGAACATTGATGTGGATAGTTTTCTTTCAAATAGGTGTAAAACGGGCAGGACGCTCTAGCTTTAGAAACATAGTGGAGTTCAAAACTGGAACCTTTTTTGGCGAGCTCCTTCATCATGGCGAGAAATGGCGTGATACCGATTCCTGCCGCATATAAAACATGATGCTTCGCTCTGAAACTAAGGGGGAAGTAATTCTTAGGAAAACTGATCCGTAACCTGTCCCCTGTCTTTATGTGATGATGCCAGCAGGCTGATCCCCCTCTGGAATGTTCGTTCAACCGAATGGCGATTCGATACTCACGATCATCTGCATGATTCGTCAACGAATAGGATCTGGCGATGACTTCCTCTTCTTTTTCGATATACGTTGTAATATGTGCACCACCGCCGAACGGTGGTAAAACGCTCCCTTTTTCCGGGCGTAATGTAAACACTTTGACGTCTTTGCACTCTTGTTTGATCGATGCAACTGAAACAGGTATCGTATTGTGTCTTTTCATGTTTCTTCAACCCTTTCATTTCTCCGCAGCATAACCCAGAAATGCATCCCGCAGTGAAGAATAATGATCCGAAATGGCAAGGGGTAATTGGCAATGTGAACAGCTTATGTGGCGATTCGATTTCGACTCCTGAGCAGGAGTCAAACCATGGCATCGGCAGCAAAAAACATTCATGATCCTCTCACCGCGTCCTATGTACTGCGCTTCTTCTTCAGTAAAGCCTATATTTTCTGCCAGTACTTTAATATCCCGGACCTGCCCCCAGGACGCAGATACATATAAATAACTTCCCATCTTCTGCCGGTGCAGCCATGTATCCAGCTCCGTTGACTCCACTTCTACGCTTTCAAACGGGAGGTTTCGGTCAATCACTTCGTTGATGATCGGCTGAAGTCTATTTATCCCTTCTTTATCCCCGCAAAATAAGTACATTCTCCTTCCAGGAATAAAGGTGAAGTGTTCATTGTTATCCAAAATGATTCACCCGCTTTCAGTCATTCTAGCTTTCAAATAATCCAGTACAGACTCTTTATAAAGGGAGATCCCCTTATACTCAGTAATGTGTTCCGGCAATTCCCCAAGGATCTGATAAAACTGGTGAAGCCAATCAGGATTCGAGGCAAATGTTTCGAGGGACAGCAAATGAGTATGAATGGTAAAAAGAATTCCATTCGAACCAGGCATCCTGAAGAGCTTCTGGACTTCAACCCTGAAATGAACAAATTCCCCTGCATTCTCTTTTGTGACCTTTCTTCTGTCGGCGCCCCATTGATCGAAGGTTTCAAGTGAAGTATCCAAACGATTCCCCGCCATCAGTGACCAGTTCCTGCGTACCCACGGATCCCCTGCTTCCATCTTCAGTAAAAAGGTAAGAATCCGCCCATCCATTCCCTCCTCTTTAAATCCCGGAATCGGTCTATGAATTTCTTTGAAATTCATGCCGGCATTAAATGCAAGCGAACAATTCGCAGGAAAACAAAGCTGGCCCGCGTCCAGATATAGATCACCGTCCCGCTGCATCATAAGGATCAGATCTTCCTGGATGTGCCTCCCGATAAAATCCAGCGGCTGACAAGGAAGACTGGATTCGTCGCCATATATAAAGGTGTTATTATCTTTTAGAATGTTGTTGCGGAATGTCCAATGCCGACCGTTTCTTTCAACTGAAAAGTGCTGGGGGTAATAGGTAACCAGGTGATCGATCACCGTGTCCACCACCTCCCACTGGGCATGAACACTATGAGGAAGTGATTGGAAGCAGCGTTCAGGATGGTTCTCAAGAAGTGTTCGTTTTAATCGCATTTCTTCTATATACGTAGAGGTGACTTCGATGCAGTTTGGCGTATGTAATGGAATGGAGTTATTGGAATAGCGGTAAACTTGATCTTTGAATGGATATGGGAAGTCTCTCAGTACTGAAGCTTTCTTCATACGATCATCCTTTTTCCGAAAATTCTTTCTTTTATTTTATAGGAAAATGGATATGTTTTGAAGGGTAAACCATATAAAAAATGAAGCTAGGACAAAACTAAAAACCACTACACAAAAACAAACAATTTCAGAGTAGTCTCTTAATACCGCTAATGATTTCCGTGCAAGACTACGCTTTCCGCGGGTGACCCGTGAGCCTCCTCGGCTTCGCCTGCGGGAAGAAAAGCGGAGGGGCTTTGCTTAGAGGCGGTTGGCATAAGACGAATCGACCACGAAGGCGTTCTTTGCCTTCTTGGTCGATTTGACTTATGACATGTGCTTCTAAGCCCCGCAGCTAGACAAGTCTCACATTGGCCACTTCTCCCGCAGGAGTCTTCGTCTTGCACTTCAATCAACCGCTGGAAAGCACTAAATCAAATGTTCATTAGGAAAAAATTAAAAACCCGAACTAATTTGTCTCTTATATCACAAATTAGTTCGGGTTTTCCTTGACTAAAATACTTTTGTCCCAACCTCAAGTATAATTAATTGACTGGGGCACCCGGCGGCATATAAGCAGGCGGGATTTTCAGCCAGCCGCGCTCCTTCATTTTCGTTTTCAATTCCATTCCCAATACAGATTTTTCCGATTGGAATCGCATCCAAATCAAGCCGATGTCACTTCTTACGCTTTGGCTGTTATTGGTGGCGCACATGACAATATTTGTTGCAATTTTTGCTGAAATCAGGTTGGCAATCTCAGAGTCTGTCGCTTTTACCCCGAGAGGAACACTATTTGGATCGGACACCGGTTTCTTTTCAGAAGTATCCGGCAGAGGGATCCCTTCTTTCAACATAAACTCCTCTGTTGTCTGCATTTGATGAAGAGCGAGTTTTTTTGTATCCTCCAAGAGGTGAACCAGGTCTTTATCCGTCGTTGTATTCATAGCTGCTTCAAGGACTGGAATCTCTTCCGCAATGGCTGTGTAATATAACCAGAAGCCCATGGCTTCACCGACATGCGGACGGGGCTTAGGTTCATCATCGAACCGTGTTTTAAGATAATCAAACAATGCTTCAAACGTATTAGGCACAGAAATCACCTCATCGAAATTGTTATTAAGAATAGGATATCCTGAAATTGGATGATTACTCTTACTTTTACAAAGTCGAATTTTGAACCAGCGTGATTACTCCAACTCATCTGCTTTCCGGACGCTCTTTCATCTTTTCCACATAATAAGTCACCAACTCTGGATAATCTGCCAACTCTTTTTTTCCATTTTCATTTAGTTGGTAGACGCCTCTCTGCACCCGGTCGAACCATTTATAATAATTCTTTTGTAAAATGGAAGGCGTTTTATCCCCGGTCCCGATTTCTTTTAATGCTTTTGGGGACAACGGTCCATAATTCTCGAGGCAGCAAGCGATGTGGATGCAGCTTTCTTTATAAGCCGTCATAATTTTCGTCTTATTGCTCCCGCCGGTATTATAGTCAGCGCTTCGTCCTTCAATTTCTTTTATCAGGGCAGTCCTTTTGCGTTTGCTGTATGTCATGACTTTCTTGCGGTCGAACGGCTGGGGATGGGCTGTAAATTCAACCTTTGGCCTTTTGGTTAAAGAAACCGTAATCAAGCCCAATTCCAATCTTTTCACAAGGTGACAGATGTCATTCCACCTTTTCGAGCGGGTTCGTTTCGGCTTAGGGATCGCAATATAAACCATCTCTGTCAGACGCTGCCGTTTTGCTGCCTGGATCAATAAATCGACCGTCAATGAAAGTTTCAACTCAACAATAATGAGTTCTTCTCCCTTCACCGCAGTAAGGTCGCAGTCCTTCACTTCACCATTGACTTTGTAACCCAGTTTTGTGAAGTGTTTTTGGATGGGTTGATAGAGGTCGGCTTCTTTTCTTTTTTTCTCTGTCATATGTAAAACCTTCTTTATTGAAAATCTCTTTATTAAAAGTATAGACCATTTGAGTTGGTTTGTAAGGGGGATTTATAGATTAGAAGAGGGACGGACCCATATGCGGGGTCCGTCCCTTTATGACTATCAGTATTTGAATGAAAATAGTATATGATTATTCAACATTAAACACCGCATTTGATTTCCGTGCAAGACTTCGCTTTCCGCGGGCGAGCGGGGAGCCTCCTCGGCGCTCTGCGCCTGTGGGAAGAAAAGCGGAGGGGCTTTGCTTAGAGGCGGTTGGCATAAGACGAATCGTCCACGAAGGCGTTCTTTGCCTTCTTGGTCGATTTGACTTATGACATGTGCCTCTAAGCCCCGCAGCTGGACAAGTCTCACATTGGTCGCTTTTCCCGCAGGAATCTTCGTCTTGCACTCCAATCAAATGCTAGAACAAGCAGCAACAGGCTTAAACCTCTCACTAGTGTTAGCTGTTCAATAAAAACCAGCACATTTTTCATCAAGTCTTTTTCTTATGCACTTTTATTCCGAAGCTTCTCAACTTCATCTGCTACGAATTGGACGGATGTGCCAACCACGACCTGGATGGAGTTTGCACCTGTGATTTTGATTCCCGGCACTCCGGTCGCTTTTATTCTTTGTTGATCGACTGCATCCATATTCTTCACTTCCACACGCAGGCGGGTGATGCAGTTGTCGACGGATGTTACATTCATATCTCCGCCAAGACCTGCATAGATCTCCGCTGCCATTGCCGCAAATCGATCTTTCTGAGAGACCGGTTCGGCAATCGCTCCCTCCTCCGTATCTTCTTCACGCCCAGGCGTCATCAGATTGAACTTGGCAATCAGGAAGCGGAACAGGAAGTAATAAATTAGTGCAAACACGATCCCCTGTACAAGGAGCATAAAAGGCATATTTGCCAGTGGAAGTCTCGAGCTCAATACAAAGTCGACGAAACCTGCACTGAATCCGAACCCTGCCGTCCATTGGAAGAATGACGCAATGGCAAGGGATAAACCTGTTAACACTGCATGAGCTAAATAAAGAGCAGGAGCTACGAACATAAATGCGAATTCAAGTGGTTCTGTTACTCCAGTAAAGAAGGAAGCAAAACCAGCTGCAAGCATAAGGGAAGCAACCTGTTTCTTCTTGGCAGGTTTAGCCGCATGATACATCGCAAGTGCAGCCGCCGGAAGTCCGAACATCATGACCGGGAAGAACCCAGCCTGATACATTCCGGTAACACCTTTTTCACCGTTGCCGGACCAGAAGTTTCCGATATCATTGATTCCTGCCACATCGAACCAGAATACTGAGTTCAGGGCATGGTGAAGACCTGTCGGGATCAATAAGCGGTTGAAGAATCCATACAGACCTGCGCCCGTGAAGCTTAAGGCACTGATTTCTTTTCCGAATGAAACAAGCGCAGTATAAATAACCGGCCATACGAATAGCATGATACCGGATACAACCAGCATCGCTACAGCGGACATGATCGGCACTAATCGTTTACCGCTGAAGAATGCGAGGGCATCCGGCAATTTTACATGACTGAACCGGTTATACATGCTTGCTGCTACAAGTCCTGAAAGGATCCCGACAAATTGATTTCCAATCTTAGCAAAAGCGGGATTTACAGCTTCTGCTTCCACTCCTTGAAGCATTGCCACAGAACCGCTTGAAAGCAGTGTGGTAATCACTAGATAAGCGACCAATCCACTGAGGGCAGCGGACCCATCCCTAGCTTTCGCCATCCCCAAGGCAACCCCGACAGCGAATAAAATGGACATGTTATCAATAATTGAGGCACCGGCTTTGATCAAGAAAGCCGCAACAGGACTATCTGCTCCCCAGCCTGTTGGATCGATCCAATACCCAATCCCCATCAGGATCGCCGCTGCCGGCAGAACCGCAACCGGCAGCATCAATGACCGCCCGATTCTTTGTAAATAGTTCATCATTTTTCTTTTCCCCCTATCTTGTGAGTTCTCCGTTGATTCCTCTTAGACCCTCTCATCAATAGACGTGACATCACTTCCTGTCTTTCTGGGTGCTGGAGTTTTTAACTGCATATGGACAAAACTCCTCTAGTAGAAACTATTCATAAGTGGACCAGTTTAGAATCATTTGTATATACCAATGAAAACCCTTTCATTTATTTTCTCCTTAATGAGTGCAGTAGAAAAGAGACTAATGACTTAGTAGAATAGTATTAGTAAATAATTACAAACATGGTTTTTATCCACATGTTAATAAGTCCTTATGACGATTATGTAAAAAAAACAGACCTCCAAGCGATATCATTGGAGATCTGTCTTTGATTATGGCAGTTCAGTTGTACCCATTAAGAAGCGGTCGCATTCTCGTGCTGCCCCGCGTCCTTCGTTGATGGCCCAGACGATCAGGCTTTGACCGCGTCTCATGTCTCCAGCTGCAAAAACGCCTTCGACATTAGTCATGTACTTATCATACTCGGCATCAACGGTGGAGTTACTTTTCGTTTCGATTTCAAGCTCCTTCAACAGGCCTTGTTCAGGACCGCTAAAGCCGATTGCAAGGAGAACAAGGTCGGCCGGCCAAACTTTTTCTGTACCTGGAAGCTCTTCACGTATACGATTGCCGTTTTCATCGATCTTCAATGAAACGTTCACCGTATGGACTTCTTTGATATGTCCTTCTTCATCGCCGACGAATTTCTTCGTCATGACCGCGTAGGCACGCGGGTCATGGCCGAATACTTCTTCCGCTTCCTTCTGCCCGTATTCCACACGATGGATGATTGGATACTGCGGCCAAGGGTTCCCCACTTCATCGCGGATGGCCCCTTTTTTCGCATAGATATCAAATTGAGTCAGGCTCTTGCAGTTATGTCTGATCGAAGTCGCCAGGCAATCTGTACCTGTATCTCCTCCTCCGATGACAATCACATTTTTACCTGCTGCAGAAAGATAGTTTCCATCTTCAAAATTGGAATCCAATAAGCTCTTTGTGTTCGCATGCAGGAAATCCATTGCATAATGGACCCCTTTTAAATTTCTTCCTTCCACCTCAAGGTTGCGGTGAACCGTTGCGCCCCCGCAGAGGATGACTGCATCGAATTCACTCTTTAGTTCTGAAGAGGAAACATCCTTGCCGACTTCAGTATTCGTTACAAATTTAATGCCCTCTTTTTCCAGAATATCCACACGTCTCTTTACAATAGAGTATGGAAGCTTCATTTCAGGGATCCCATAGGTCAATAGACCTCCAACACGGTCATTTCTTTCAAATACCGTTACGAGATGACCTGCTTTGTTGAGCTGGGCAGCCGCAGCCAATCCCGCCGGACCGGAGCCGACTACTGCCACCCTTTTTCCAGTACGGATCTCAGGAGGCTGAGGTACGACCCAGCCTTCTTCAAATCCTTTCTCGATAATGGACCTTTCCACCGTTCGGATTGCGACAGGAGGTTCATTGATGCCAAGGACACATGCCCCTTCACAAGGTGCAGGACAGGCAAAGCCTGTGAACTCGGGGAAGTTATTCATTTCATGCTCCCGTTTGAGTGCTTCTTTCCATTGTCCTTGATACACCAGGTCATTCCATTCTGGAATCAGATGATAAACAGGGCAGCCCGTCGTGACCCCTGCAAGCTCCATACCGGACTGGCAGGTAGGGACGCCGCAGTCCATGCAGCGTGCCCCTTGTTTCCTGACTTCTTCCTCTGAAAGCGGAAGTGTGTAATCATTCCAGTCTTTAGTACGTTCGGAAGGATTCCTTTCATCTAGTGATTGTCTCTTGTACTCCATGAAACCAGTTGCTTTTCCCATTCATATCCCCCTTCTTTTTTTTATTTATAGAGATTAAAATTCAACCTCGAGAATTGTCCAGCTTCACCGTCTAGCCCCCAAGACGTTTCGGTCCGCCCAATGAAGTCAAAGAACGACTTCACCGGTCGGCCTTGAAGCGTTGGTCGGGGCTGAGCAAGGCCCTTTCGCTTTTCTTATTGTCCAGCTTCAGGGCTTAGAGGCACATGTCATAAGTCAAATCGGCCAGGAAGGCAATGAACGCCTTCATGGCCAATTCGCCTTATGCCACCCGCCTCTGTTCAAAGCCCTTCCGCTTTTCTTATTTAACTGGCTCTAAAATTTTTGTACTTTCTTCGAAGGCTGTCATCTCAGCTTCGTATTTCTCTAATCCACTGCTTTCAAGCTCTGAAATTCTCTCTTTCATTTTCAGGTAGGATTTAGGAATCACTCGTACAAATTTGGACACATACGCATCCCAATTAGCCAATATTTTTTTACCATTCGCACTGTTTGTATAGTTAACGTAGTTTTGTATAAGGTCATATACTTCCTTCGTTTCTTCCGGGTCGAATAATGGCTGCAGGAGGACAAGCTCCTTATTACAGCGGGAATTGAACGATCCGTCCTCATCCAGCACATAAGCGGTCCCGCCGGACATTCCTGCCGCAAAATTCCGCCCTGTACGTCCCAGGATGACAACCTTTCCGCCTGTCATGTATTCGCACCCATGGTCGCCGACGCCTTCTACGACTACATTCGCACCGCTGTTTCTTACACAGAAGCGTTCACCGGCAATTCCGTAGATGTATGCTTCACCAGCTGAAGCACCGTAGAATGATACGTTTCCGATGATTGTATTGCGTTCCGGGACAAATGTTGATGTCGGATCAGGATGGACGATGATCTTACCGCCGGACAATCCTTTTCCTACGAAATCATTTGCATCCCCGACAAGACGAAGAGTCAAACCTTTCGGGATATAGGCACCGAAACTCTGACCTGCAGAACCCGTAAACTTCAGACGGATTGTATCTTCCGGAAGACCTTCAGACCCGTAACGCTTGGTTATTTCACTCCCAAGCATCGTACCCGTTACACGGTTGATGTTTCGGATGGCAGTCGATACTTCAATCGGCTCCTTGTTTTCAATCGCTTTACGGCATCTAGGGATCAGTTCTTGGTAATCAAAAGTCTTCTCAAGCTCATGATCCTGTGCTCTGACTGCATATCTGCTTACTTTCTCAGGTACATCCGGCTGATAAAGAAGTGCAGACAGATCGAGTCCTTTCGCTTTCCAATGATCGATTGCCTCATTCGTTTGCAATACATCGGTTCTTCCAATCATTTCATTGATCGTTCTGAAACCTAGCTCTGCCATCAGCTCTCTCGCTTCCTGTGCAACAAATCGCATGAAATTCGCCACATGCTCAGGGTCCCCCATGTATTTCTTGCGAAGCTCAGGGTCCTGTGTTGCAATGCCGACAGGACACGTATTCATATGACAGACACGCATCATGACGCAGCCAAGGACAACAAGCGGTGCAGTTGAAAAACCGAATTCTTCCGCTCCCAAGAGGGAAGCTACAACCACATCACGTCCCGTCATCATTTTCCCGTCTGTCTCAACGACAATACGGTCACGAAGTCGGTTTAACAGCAGGGTTTGATGGGCTTCTGCCAGTCCGATTTCCCATGGGAGGCCGGTATGTTTCAAGCTCGTTCTTGGGGCAGCACCCGTTCCTCCATCATATCCAGAAATAAGCACAACATCCGCACGGCCTTTTGCGACACCTGCAGCAATCGTCCCAACCCCTACAGCCGAAACCAGTTTCACGCTGATCCGCGCTTGTGGATTTGCGTTTTTCAAATTATGAATCAATTCTGCAAGATCCTCGATTGAATAGATGTCATGGTGAGGAGGCGGTGAAATAAGCTCTACGCCAGGAGTCGATCCCCGCACCTCTGCTACCCACGGGTAAACCTTTTTACCAGGCAGATGTCCGCCTTCGCCGGGCTTCGCGCCTTGAGCGACTTTTATCTGGATTTCATCTGCGTTGACAAGGTAGTGGCTCGTCACACCGAATCGTCCTGATGCAACCTGCTTGATCGAGCTGCGGCGCAGGTCTCCATTTTCATCACGCGTGAAACGGTTAGGATGCTCTCCGCCTTCACCCGAGTTGCTTCGACCTCCGATGCGGTTCATGGCAATCGCCAGGGCTTCGTGGGCTTCCTGACTGATTGAACCGAATGACATCGCACCTGTCTTGAATCTCTTACAGATCTCTTCCACCGATTCAACTTCCTCTAATGGAACCGGCTGCCTTTCTTTAAAGGAAAGCAGTCCGCGCAGAGATTGGAGGTTTTGTTTTTCATCCGTCAGCATCTTGGAATATTTCTTGAACGTTTCGAAATTGTTCGTTCTGCATGCATGCTGAAGGGTATGAATCGTATTTGGATTATATTGGTGATCTTCACCATTTTTACGGTATTGGAACTCGTCACCTGATTCAAGCGAACGGTTGTGATCCTTCCTGTCTACAAATGCCTTTCGGTGTCTCATCAGCACTTCTTTTTCAATGATATCGAGCTTGATTCCGCCTAATCTTGAAGCTGTGCGCGTGAAGTATTTATCGATTACTTCCTTGTGAATACCGATGGCTTCAAAGATCTGGGCACCTCGGTAACTCTGGATCGTTGAAATTCCCATTTTAGAAAGTACCTTCATGACGCCATCTGTCGCAGCCTTCACATATGTCTTAACAGCTTCTCTATGTGTCGTTTGCTGAAGCTCCCCTTTATTGACAAGGTCACGCAGGGATTCATAAGCCAAGTAAGGAGTGATGGCTTCGGCCCCGTATCCGAGGAGTGTAGCAAAGTGATGAACTTCCCTAGGCTCTCCGGATTCAACGAGAAGGCTGACCTTGGTTCGTATTCGCTGACGGATAAGGTGCTGGTGCAGACCGGAAACCGCAAGGAGGGCAGGGATGGCTGCACGCTCTTGCGTCACCCCTCTGTCAGATAAGATCAGCAGGGTGGCTCCTTCTTTGATGGCAATGTCAGCTCTGGCGAATAACTTATCCAACGCGCCTTCAAGCTGGTCTTCTTCTTCCGTAACGTTAAACAAGGTCGATAAAGTGACCGCCTTGAATCCATCTTCATTCTGATAACGCAGTCTTTCAAGCTCTTCTGTAGTAAGGACAGGCGTTTCCAGACGGATATGCCTGCAGCTTTCAGGACCGGGATCGACCAGATTCCCTTCCGCTCCGATGGTTGTTCCGACAGACGTAACGATCTGTTCGCGTATCGCATCGATCGGCGGATTGGTTACCTGAGCAAACAGCTGCTTGAAATAGTTAAAAAGAAGCTGCGGCTTTTTCGACAGGACAGCAAGAGGAGAATCGTACCCCATCGATCCGACCGGATCTTTTCCATCCGTCACCATCGGTTTGATGATTTTATTGATTTCCTCTGTGGTATAACCAAATGCCTGCTGCTGGACGAGCACTTCCTCAGAAGTGTAGATCTCCGAACCGTATGGCGCTTCAGGCAGATCCTTCAATTCTTTTTTATGGTTGTTCAGCCAATGTCTGTACGGCTGCTCGTTTGCCACTCTCAGTTTGATCTCTTCATCCGGGATCATTCTTCCTTTTTCCAAATCGACAAGGAGCATCTTTCCAGGCTGAAGGCGATCTTTGTAGACGATATCATCAGCAAAGATATCGAGGGCCCCTACTTCAGAACCAAGGACAATCATGCCATTTTTCGTGACATAATACCTTGCAGGTCTCAGGCCGTTACGGTCAAGGCATGCACCTATTTGTTTACCGTCAGTGAACACAAGTGCCGCCGGTCCGTCCCACGGCTCCATCAGGCAGCTGTGATATTCGTAGAAATCCTTTTTCTTCGGATGGATCGTATCATCATTTTCCCAAGGTTCCGGCACCATCATCATCGCTGTATGAGCGAGCGACCTTCCGGACAGATGAAGAAATTCAAATGCGTTATCGAACATGGATGAGTCACTGCCCGTCTCATCGATGACCGGGAGGATTTTCTCCAGGTCTTCTTCACTGAAGGCCGAGGAATGGCACAGTTGTTCACGCGCTCTCATCCAATTGACGTTTCCTCTCAGTGTATTAAATTCTCCATTGTGGATGGTATATCGGTTAGGGTGTGATCGCTGCCAGCTCGGAAATGTATTCGTACTGAAGCGGGAATGCACCAGTGCCAGTGCGGATTGGAACTCAGGGTGATTGAGGTCGATGTAAAAGGAGTCCAGCTGCTCGGGAATGAGCATTCCTTTGTATACTATGGTTGTGGAAGACAAGCTGCACAAGTATACATCCTTTAATTCCTCAATCTGTGATGTTTCTTTCTCGATACGTTTTCGGATGACATAGAGCTTTCTTTCAAAATCCATCCGGGTCTGCATGTCATCAGATGCACCTATGAACACTTGTCTGATAAACGGCTTCGATTTTGAAGCGACTTTCCCTACGAAGGAATCATTGATTGGTACTGGTCTCCATCCAAGCGTCTTCTGTCCTTCTTCTTCAATGATGCGTTCAAACAATTCTTTACTCTGCATCCGGGAGTCATAATGTTCGGGAAGGAAGACCATCCCTACTCCGTATTCGCCTTCACCAGGCAGATGGATATCTTCTTTTTCACATTGTTTTTTGAAAAATCTGTGAGGAATCTGGGTAAGGATACCTGCACCGTCACCAGTGCTTGTATCGGCGGATTGTCCTCCGCGGTGTTCAAGGTTACAAAGGATATTAATGGCGTTTTGGACGATATTGTGTGACTTTTTGCCATCTATATTGGCAATCATCCCAATACCGCATGCTTCATGTTCATGCGCCGGATCATACAATCCCTGCGCCACAGGAAGATTATTTTTCATTCATAACGTCCCCCTCTTCTTAACTACTATTATTGAAAGATAATAAAATCTTTTAATGGAATTTTCTTAATTTTTGTTAGTATATCATGAATTTTAGAAAAAACGAAAAATTTAGTTAATGGTTTCAGCCCTTTTAAACCCGTTATTTGGAGAATATCGGAAAGAAAATAAGAAGAAAAATTTATTATTTGACTAAATTTTCAAAAACTTTAAAACCTTGTTATTTCAATAAAGAAATCGTTTACAAAAATCTTATTTCCCGGGTTACATAGTTATAGATTTTTTTGAATTTTTATGTGATTTTTTTCTTTAAAAAAATTTTTTTGAGAGGCGAAATTCCAGTGGTGATTTTCCGATTTTTTGTAATAGATGAGGTTTTTTACATGTAATCTTATATAGCCGGATTGGGTGTATTTCAAACTTTGCAGAAGACAAAAAAATAACCTCTCTGGATATGAGGTTATTTTTTGCTTTGTTCTATAAGCGCTTCTCTTTCTACCCGGTCCATGAAGTCCGTGACGACTTTTTTGTTGTTTTTCTCTCCCCCTAGTTTCAGGAGTACTTTCCCCAGGAAGTTCAGTCCTTTATTCTGACCGGTGTAGATGAAGTTTGTTTCTTCTTCATTTAATTTAACTAGGGTGAAGCTGGCTTCGACTTCAAATGCTTTTGCTAAGGTGAATCCGATTTTATTGTGTTTTCTTTCAGTCGTATTTTCATATTCAAGGTCTTCTACTATATAAGTCTCGATCCGCTTTCCTTCTTTGTATTTTTGTTGATACTTTGATCCGACCACGCCTTCTTTTCTCTCCAGTACCTTGTTTTCAATTACATTGGGCATGATTCGCTGAATGTTTTCAAGTTCGAACAAGCTCCAGATCACTTCAATATTCACAGGGATGACCCGTTCTTCGTGCCATTTAATCATCCATATCCTCTCCTATTCCAAGTTCAAAAAAATCATCCATATCTTCAATGATTCCCTGCAGTCTTGCCACTTTTACTTCTAACGCTTTTTTCTTTTCCCGGATTAATCCTTCCAGGTTTTCAAATGACTCATCATGTACTACCTCAAACATTTCCTGGATGCTGAAGTTGAAGCGCCTCAAGTATACCAGTAACCTGGCGACAAGATATGAGCCGTTATCATAATAGCGGTATTTATTGTTGGGATCGATATGAACCGGCTCCAATAATCCGATGTCAGCATAATAGCGGAGTGTCTCTCTGCTTAGACCGGTCATTTTTGAAAACTCACTCACTTTGTACATTCTGGCCACCTCTCACTACGATGATAAACTATGTAGTGCACTACATGGTCAATGGTTTTTTTAGACTCTTTTTCTCGACATTTTCCGGGAAATATTGGGTAATT
This sequence comes from Bacillus sp. Marseille-Q1617, assembly GCF_903645295.1. Classification (NCBI taxonomy): domain Bacteria; kingdom Bacillati; phylum Bacillota; class Bacilli; order Caryophanales; family Bacillaceae; genus Bacillus; species Bacillus sp. Marseille-Q1617. Next base: position 1,022,254 of record NZ_CAHJXM010000001.1, on the reverse strand, counting down.
TTTCGACAACACTATTGATTCTTAATTATGATGTCAGTTACTCGGGACTAGTCCCTTTTTTCCTGATACAATCCCTTTCACTTCTTCCACCGCTTCCTCAATAGTTTTTACTTTCAGGATGATTTTCTGAGCATCCCGGTAATTTTCTGCGGTATGTAAATATCTCGGGTCATAATAGTATTCGAGAAGCAATTCCAGTACAGCTTCATAATTGCGGCTTTTCAGTTCTTCTTCAATCGTATTGGCGACCGGGCTGTGGATACGCCGCTTGATTTGTCTGAATGCTTGGGTAAATTCTTCATGATACTTATGAAGCTTGTATTCTTTCATGATGTGGTCGATTCTTTCTTCAATTGGCAGATCGATGAAGATATGGGTTGCTGCTTCTTTTTTCTTCAGCAGGAAAGGAGGAAGCAGGATTTTACCGATCCGTTTACTTTCAGCTTCGAACATGACAAACGGTGCTTGCTGAAGAGCTTTGACTTCTTCTACTAGAAGTGAATCGAATGTCTTCTGATTAACAGGGGTCAGGCCGATTGCACCAAACACTGAGCCGCGGTGATCAGCAAGTCCTTCAATATCAAGGATCGGCAGTCCCTGATTTTTCAGCTCGTGAAGGATAGCCGTTTTCCCAGTGCCGGTTCCCCCATTCAGGACAAATGCTTTCGGCTCAATTTCAAGAGATTCAAGCTGGTTCACGACCCACTTTCGATAAGCGCGCACTCCCCCTTTGATCCTGTATGTGTTGATTCCCATCAAATCCAGGAATGTTGCGGCTGCTTTACTTCTCATACCGCCTCGCCAGCAGTAGACCACTTTTTTTCCAGGCAGTTCTTTAAATTGTTTAATGAAGGAAGGAAGCTTTGCGGAGAAAATTTCAAGTCCCCTGTCCGTGGCCGCCTCTTTACTCACTTGCTTGTAGAGCGTTCCAACCTCCGCTCTTTCTTCGTCATCGAAGACTGGGATATTGAAGCTTCCGGGTATAGTCATTTCTTTATATTCTGAAGGGGAACGAACATCGATAAAGACTAAGTCATCTGGGCAGGACATTAATACATCAATCGAAATATCTTTGAACAAACTGCTTCACCTCTTTTAGAAACTTGATTCCAGTATGGTCAAAATAAAAGGAAGTTAATATGTAAAGAACTTATTTTTATAGTAATCTATTCAATCGCAGTTTACTATCACCTGATAAAAATAAAAAGATGCTGGGAAAAAACTAAAAAACCACCACATAAAGACGAACAATTTCAGCGTAGTCTTTTAATACCGCTAATGATTTCCGTGCAAGACTTCGCTTTCCGCGGGTAGCCCGTGAGCCTCCTCGTCACATGCGTTCCTGCGGGGTCTGACATGTCTAGCTGCAGGGCTTAGAGGCACATGTCATAAGCCAAACCGACCAAGAAGGCAAAGAACGCCTTCGTGGCCGATTCGTCTTATGCCACACGCCTCTGAGCAAAGCCCTTCCGCTTTTCTAATTAGCTACTCTTCCCGCAGGAGTCTTCGTCTTGCACTCCAATCAACCGCTGTAGATCGCTAAATCAAAATGTCCATTTGATCAAATTAAAAACCCGAACTAATTTGTCTCCTATAACGCAAATTAGTTCGGGTTTTACTTAGACTAAAACACTTTGTCCCAGCCTCTTAGATCAATTTCAGCGCATCACTGTCGGCAATGATCGTGACATTGGGATGTTCTTTAAGAATGGAAGCCGGGAAGTTTTCACTCACTGCATTTTCCACAAGATTTTTCATGGCTTCCTGTTTTGATTTTCCTGATACAAGCAGGAGGATTTCCCTGCTTTTCATAATGCTTGAGATGCCCATTGTGATTGCCTGCCGGGGAACTTCTTCAATCGAATGAAAATAACGGGCGTTTGCTTCCCGGGTCGATGCAGCCAGCTCCACAATATGTGTACCCGATTGAAAGGAAGTTCCGGGTTCGTTAAAGCCGATATGCCCATTTGCTCCGATACCGAGGATTTGAAGGTCGATGCCTCCTGCTTCTTCTATCAGATTTTCATAGCGTTCGCATTCCTTCCCAAGGTCTGCTGCCATCCCCGCCGGGATATGAGTGTTGTTGAGTGAAATATCTATATGTGAAAAGAGATTTGAGCACATATATTGAAAATAACTATTCGGATCATCCTTTGAAAGTCCGATATATTCGTCCAGATTAAAGGTTTTGACACATTTGTAGGATGTTCTGTTCACATGGTGATCTTCTATGAGTTCTCCATAGAGCCCTTCTGGTGTTCCACCGGTCGCAAGTCCAAGGGTCATACAATCCGAGCTTCTGATTTTCCCGATCACATGGTGTGCAGCTTTTTCACTCATCTGCTTATAGTCAGACACTTCAATGATTCTCACTCGTCACCATCTCCTCTTACATAAGCGATTTTCCCTTTACAAAAGGTCATAAACACATCCATCTGTTCATCCAGGATGACTAGATCGGCATCTTTCCCTGAAGCGATGCTTCCTTTCCTGTCGAAAATCCCCAGCTGTCTTGCGGGGTTTTCAGAAGTGATCTTGATCGCTTGTTGAATCGAGCAGCCGGTATACTCTTGGATATGTTGGAATGCCGTTTTCATCTCTAGCACACTTCCTGCAAGTGTATCTTCATCTAATAGCGCCATGCCGTCTTTTACCGTCACCATCTGACCGCCGAGATCGTACTGACCGTTTTTCAGACACTTGGCCCGCATGGAGTCAGTGATGAGGATCATCCGTTCATCGGTGATTTGCTGAAAGGCAATATCGACCGCTTCCGGTCTGACATGAATCCCGTCAGCGATCAGCTCCACCATTATTTCTTTACGGTTGAACGCAGCTCCTACAATTCCCGGTTCACGGTGATGAAAGCCTGACATCTGGTTGAACAGATGCGTCACGTGACAGACACCGCTGTCGATCGCTTTGCACATTTCATCATACGTTGCATTGGAATGCCCGGCTGAAGCGATAACTCCATTTTCCTTAAGATGCTGAATCAATATATGTCCTTCATCCGTTTCAGGAGCGACCGTAACGAGCTTGATATGATTTTGGGACGCCTTCTGCCAGCTGTCAAATGTCTTCACACACGGCTCTTCAATGTGATGCAGCGGCTGGGCCCCTGCTTTTCCGCTATTGATGAACGGCCCTTCCAAATGGATGCCCAGGATTTCTGCCTTTCCGGCTTCCTGATGGTTTTCGACATATTTTCCAGTATTGATGAGAGCCTTTTCTATTTTTTCTTTCGACTCTGTCATCGTCGTTGCCAGGAAGCTTGTCGTCCCTTCCTTCGGTAATGCTTCTGTCATGGTGTCGAGAGCCTCTTTTGTCGCATCCATCGTATCTGCACCATTCACACCGTGGATGTGGACATCGATCATGCCGGGAATGACAGATGCTTTTTGAGGCAGGGAAATGTCGACGTATTCTCCATCATTTTGCAGATAGCACATTTCACCTGTCTCAGAAATAATTCCACGTTCTATTTTTATAAAACCATTTTCGATGATCCCATCTTGGGCATAAATTCTCTGATTACGAATGATATAGGTATCAGGGCTGCTCATCATCTTTCCCCTTCCGCTTAAACTTTATCTACTGTGACTTTAACATCTTTACGTTATAGTTGTCTATACCAATTAACCGCATTACTCACAAATGCCATTAAATTGTTATAATTAATAACAGCCCACCTCTTACTGGTATAGACATCATGTAGTTTTGAATGGTAAGATGTTTGTAATTAAGAACAACGATGTAAATTCATACGTGATTCAAATAAATTTCTCAGGACGGTGGCAATGAAATTGGTCAATAAAAAGTCTCCATTACCTCTGTATTACCAAATAGAAGAACATATAAAAGGGATGATCGATTCCGGGGAACTAAAACCGGGAGACGTGCTCCCTTCTGAAAGAGAACTGGCAGAATCTTTCACCATCAGCAGGATGACCGTTCGTCAAGCGATAACAAATCTTGTGAACAAAAATCTTCTTTACCGGAAAAAAGGAAGCGGTACATATGTTTCGCACAATAAGTTTGAGCAGTCACTCCACGGACTGACCTCCTTCAGCGAGGATATGAGAAGGCGTGGGCTTGAACCCGGCAACAAGCTCATCCACTTTGAACTTTCCAGCGCGACTGAAGAATTGATTCATCATTTCTCCCTGCACGAAGATGATCTTGTTTACAAAATTAAACGGATCCGCCTTGCCAGCGGTGAACCAATGGCCATCGAAACAACCTATATCCCTGTGAAGCTGATTCCGGGGCTCAGTCAGGAGATACTTTCGAACTCGCTCTATCAGTACGTGGAAGAAGAAATCGGATTGAAGCTCGGCCATGCTTCTCAATCAATCGAGGCTTCCGCTGCAGCAGAAGATGATGCCAGACATCTGCAGCTGGAGACCGGGGAACCTGTTTTATTCATCCAGCGCGAAACCTTCCTAAATGACGGCACCCCATTTGAACTCGTGAAGTCCACCTATCGTGGCGACAAATATAAATACAAGATGAATATTGAACGGCTAAGATAAAAAAACACCCATGGGATGATGGATCCCAGGGTGAATTTTTTATTCTCGCATTCTTAAATACTAGTTCTTTTCTTCACAAAAATGGTATAGACATCTATACTAATAGTTGATATGATACTTTGTAAGCGAATTCATTTTTTATTATTACATTTTTATTAAAAAGGGGAGAATTTTATGCGGAAGGAAGAAAGATTGGCCAAAGAAATAACCGAGCTTCTTGGCGGTCCGAATAATATCGGCGCGCTGGAATCATGTATGACGCGCCTGCGTGTAAAGCCAGTCGACGAGAGCAAGGTTGATTTAGCCGGCATCAAAAAGATAGACGGGGTATTAGGGGTTGTCGAAGCTGAAACCATCCAGATCATATTGGGGCCTGGGATCGTGACGAAAGTGGCCTCTGAAGTTTCTGCTTTAACAGGAAAATCCGTTTCATCTGTGGATGAGGATGAAGTCGAGGACTTTTCATTCGAAGGACTTGCAGACCGTACGAAAGCAGACTTGAAGAAGAAGAATGCTACACCATTCAAATTATTTTTAAGAAAAATTGCCAGTATCTTCATTCCACTGATCCCCGCAATCGTAGCTTCCGGATTAATCGCAGGGATCACAAACGTCATTGTCCGCTCAGGTGTAAACCCTGAATCGACACTGATCGAGATCCTTAACTTGATCGGCTGGGGTCTATTTGGTTACTTGGGTGTGTTCGTCGGTATCAATACCGCGAAGGAATTTGGCGGTTCCCCTGCTCTTGGCGGTGCAGCGGGTATCCTGATCATCAATCCTGGTCTAGCCAACATCACATTATTCGGTGAAGATCTTGTCCCTGGACGAGGCGGTTTGATCGGCGTTATGCTTGCTGCCGTCTTCATCGCATTCCTTGAGAAGAGAATCCGTAAGGTGGTCCCTTCTGCCTTGGATATCATCATTACACCGACTGTTTCCTTATTGATCACAGGATTTGCGACGTTAGTAGTCCTTCAGCCTGTAGGAGGATTCATTTCAGATTTAATCACAGAAGGTTTACTTAGCCTGATCGATATGGGCGGTTTCTTTGCTGGACTCATCCTTGCAGGAACATTCCTGCCACTGGTTGTTACCGGGCTTCATCAAGGTCTGACGCCGGTTCATATGGAACTGATCAATACTATCGGTAATGACCCGCTGCTTCCGATCCTTGCCATGGGTGGTGCAGGCCAGGTGGGTGCTGCATTTGCGATCTACTTTAAAACGAAGAATCAGAGATTGAGAAAAGTCATCAAAGGCGGACTTCCTGTTGGAATCCTTGGAATTGGCGAACCGCTCATTTTCGGTGTAACGCTTCCGCTTGGACGCCCGTTCATCACAGCATGTCTCGGGGCAGCCGTCGGGGGAGCATTCCAGGCAGTTTTCAAAACGGCAACCATCGCGATTGGTGTATCCGGAATCCCGCTTGCATTCCTTATGGATGACGGACAAATCCTTCTGTATCTTGCCGGCGTATTGATCGCCTACGTATTCGGCTTCATCTTCACTTGGATGTTCGGGTTCAAGGAAGAAATGGCAAAGGATATTTAAGCAGAATCATATAATAGTAAAGAAGGAGGATTTTCCTCCTTCTTTACGTTTTTTCATGTAAGGAGTGAGAATACAAGATGCTCGGAATTTCAATTTACCTAAAAGAAGAAAACAGGGAAAAGAATGCGGAATGGATCAGGAGAACCTCCGCTTATGGATTCAGGTCCATCTTCACCTCTCTTCATATCCCTGAAGATAATCCAGACACTTATAAAGACTTGCTTCAGGAGCTTGGCAGTCTGGCCCGGACCTATAACATGGAACTTCTGGCCGACGTATCACCGGCGTCATTGGGGCACTTGGGACTTGATTGGGACACCCTCCCCAGGTTACTCGATTGGGGACTTGCAGGCATCCGGGTGGACTACGGCTTTTCCCCGGACGAAATCGTGAGCCTTTCGAATCTCATGAAAACCGGGATCAATGCCAGTACCGTTTCGGAATCGGAGCTTGACAGCCTAATTGAAAAAGGATTAAATGTGGAAAACGTCGAAGCCTGGCATAATTTTTATCCACGTCCTGAAACAGGGCTCGACATTGGATTTTTAATCGAAAGAAACGTCATGCTGAAATCTAAGGGGATCACCACGATGGCCTTTGTACCGGGAGACGATACACTGCGCGGTCCGATCTTTGCAGGACTGCCTACACTGGAACAGCATCGCTATGTATCCCCTTCCCTTGCAGCCGCACAATTAAAATTTTCGGGATACACGGATAAACTATTAATAGGTGATCCTTCTGCAACAGATGAAACGCTGAAGGAACTAAGCAGTATCGACAAAGGAATTCTTCCATTAACAATTGATTTACTTGATGGTGCTGATCACTCTGCGCTGCTTAACGGGATACATACCAATCGGATGGATCCCGCACGAGATGTGATCCGGTCTGTGGAATCCCGTTCGTATGCCCGAATCGGGAAGACAATCGCACCCTCCAATCAAGTTCGGCGCAGCATTGGAATGGTTACGGTCGATAACGAGTTATACGGGAGATACTCGGGTGAGATGCAGATTGTCAAAAGAGAATTACCGAACGATGATAAGGTGAATGTCATCGCCAAAGTCATAAACGAAGACCTCCCTCTCATTCAGGAGATAAAAGCGGGAGGAAAATTCCAATTACTAGTGGGGGATAAGAAATGAATCTAACGAAATTAAACACAGAGCAGCAGAACCCTAAAACGCTACACATCGATTTGATGGAGACAGAAGAAATCGTTTCAGTCATCAATCAGGAAGATCTTCTTGTTCCGAATGCGATTGCAAAGGAAATCCCCGTAATCAGCTCAGTGGTCGATCGGATTGTACAAGCCTTCAAAGAAGGCGGCCGATTGATCTATACCGGTGCAGGGACATCAGGACGCCTGGGCATCCTCGATGCATCTGAATGCCCTCCTACATACGGAACGGATCCCGAAATGGTTATCGGGATCATTGCCGGCGGTAAAGAAGCGACTACGGAAGCGATTGAAGGTGCTGAAGATGATAATGAACAAGGTAAACAGGATCTAGTCGATATCGGGCTGACTGAAAAGGATGTCGTGGTAGGGATTGCGGCAAGCGGCAGAACTCCTTATACCATCGGAGCCTTACAATTTGCGAACGAAATCGGTGCTGCATCAGTGTCCGTTGTCTGCAGCAAAGACTCTGAAATGGAGAAAATCTCATCCTTTACGATTGCACCGATCGTCGGCCCTGAGGTGGTGACCGGATCTACTCGTATGAAAGCAGGCACTGCCCAGAAGCTTGTACTGAACATGCTGACCACGGCTTCCATGATCAAAATCGGAAAAGTATACGGAAATCTCATGGTCGATGTACAGATGACGAATGAAAAGCTGCGCAAGCGGGCTGAAAACATCGTCAAGACAGCAACCGGCGCCTCAGACGAAGAAGCAAGCACGGCCCTGAGTGAGCAGCAAAACAATACGAAAGCGGCCATCCTGCAAATCATGACCGGCCTCAAAGGAAATGAAGTACTCCAGCTGCTAGAAAAGCATTCAGGACACTTACGGGATGCGGTTTCAGCTTTTCATTCTTCCAAATAATCCATAGTTAAAAGGACGGACTTCTTTTTATAAGGGTCGTCCTTTCTTTCATCATTACAGCAAACATTTTTTTACAAAGGCGGTATATCCATGATCTCATCCTCATTAAAAAAACAATTCATTGAACTGGTCGGTGAAGAGAATTATCGCGACAGCTCTGCCGAGAGACTCGTCTATTCCTATGATGCAACGCCAAATTTCCAATCGATGCCGGATGCCGTCATCGTCCCCCGCAACACTCGTGAAGTCTCCGACATTGTGAAACTATGCAATGAGCACCGTCTCCCCATCGTCCCCCGGGGTTCCGGCACGAATCTATGTGCAGGCACCTGCCCGACGGAAGGCGGCCTGGTACTGCTTTTCACCCATATGAACCGCATTTTGGAGGTCGATGAAGAGAACTTGACGGTCACCGTACAGCCGGGAGTCGTGACGCTGGATCTGATTCAAGAAGTAGAATCAAGGGGGCTCTTCTACCCTCCTGATCCAAGTTCTATGAAAATATCAACCATTGGCGGGAATATCAATGAAAACTCAGGCGGCTTAAGAGGATTGAAGTATGGTGTCACCCGGGATTATGTGCTTGCTTTGGAAGCTGTCCTGCCAAACGGAGATATCATCCGGACAGGCGGAAAGCTCGCAAAAGATGTGGCAGGGTATGACCTTACGCGCCTGTTCGTCGGTTCGGAAGGTACGCTGTGTGTCATGACGGAAGCAACGTTGAAGCTCGTTCCCATGCCTGAAACGAAACAGACGATGCTCGCTCTTTATCAGGATATCGAAGCAGCGGCCCAGAGCGTTTCAAGCATCATTTCGAACCGGATCATCCCTGCCACCCTTGAGTTTTTGGACCAGCCTACGTTGGAAGTCGTAGAGGATTTTGCAAAAATAGGGCTGCCTACCGACGTCAAAGCAGTGCTCTTGATTGAGCAGGACGGCCCTCCTGAGGTGGTCGTACGCGATATGAAACGGATGGAAGAGATTTGTTTGGAAAACGAAGCGGTATCCGTCCAATTGGCAGTGACAGAAGTGGAAGCCGAAGCCCTTCGCACCGCCCGTCGTTCTGCCCTGTCAGCCCTGGCACGCCTGAAGCCTACAACCATTCTGGAAGACGCTACGGTTCCCCGTTCCGAGATAGCCAAAATGGTCAAAGCGATCAATGAAATCGCAGAACGTCATGAAGTGAAAATCTGTACGTTCGGCCATGCCGGTGATGGCAATCTTCACCCAACCGTTGCCACCGATGCCAGGGACCACGATGAAATGGAGCGCGTAGAAGCCGCTTTTGAAGAAATCTTCGCCCATGCCATCGAACTCGGCGGCACGATAACAGGTGAACACGGAGTCGGGATGATGAAAGCACCTTATCTCGAGTGGAAGCTGGGACCGGAGGGAATCGGGGCGATGAAAATGATCAAGCAATCGTTCGATCCGAATAATATCATGAATCCGAATAAAGTGTTTGCTAAAGAATCAAGAAAACGTGTGGTGATTACAAGATGACGACAACCAAGGAAAGACAAAAGATTCAGGGGGAGTTCAAGGCCCGAATGGATCAGGATGAGCTTTTGAATTGTATGAGATGCGGCTTCTGCCTTCCCTCCTGCCCCACCTATATCGAGTCAGGATTTAAGGAATCCCACTCCCCGCGCGGACGGATCGCTCTGATGAAAGCTGTTGCCGACGGCGTAATCGAACCGGATGAAGAAGTCGAACGAACGCTGGATTTATGCCTGGGATGCAGGGCCTGTGAGCCTGTCTGTCCTTCAGGAGTGAACTATGGCCACCTGTTGGAAGAAGCACGGGACATCATCAATCAGAATAAAACGCACTCCCTTCCAGTACGCGTTCTTAGGAAGACGGTGTTTGAAGGATTATTCCCCCACCCCGGAAGAATGAGAATGATCACACATCTTCTGGGAATCTATCAGAGATCAGGGATTCAGAAGGCTGCCCATGCCGCTGGTGTGATGAAACTATTTCCTGAAAGCATGGCTGTGATGGAAAGGGTGCTGCCAAAGGTTCCAAGATTGAAAGACATGAAGAATCGCCCTTCTTCCCTGCCTTCCATCGGTGAAGTGAAGAAAAAAGTCGCTTTCTTCTCAGGTTGCCTGATGGATACGATGTTTCTGGAAACCAACAACGCCACCACAAAACTCCTGCAGCTTGCCGGGTGCGATATCGTCATCCCGGATCAGCAGACATGCTGCGGCGCCCTGCATGGCCACAGCGGGGAAAAGGATGCCGCCAAAGGATTGGCCAAAAGGAATATAGAGGCATTTGAAGAGGCTGGTGTCGATTATATCATTACCAACGCCGGAGGGTGCGGAGCCTTTCTTGTCGATTATGACCATCTGCTGAAGGATGACCCGGAATGGAAAGAACGTGCAGCCAGGTTCAAAAGTAAAATTAAAGATATTTCTTCTATTTTAGTAGAGTTGGCGTTTCATAAGAAAGTAAAACTGCGGGCGGATGCGGAGCGGATTACGTATCAGGATTCATGCCACCTCCGAAACGTCCAGCGCACGTTCATGGAACCCCGACTCCTGCTTCAATCAGTCGAGGGTGCAGAGTATAAGGAAATGAAACAAGCCGATCACTGCTGCGGATCGGCCGGAATCTACAATATCGTTGAATCGGAAATGTCCATGAAAATACTCGATCACAAGATGGAAAACGCAGCGGCCACCGGGGCAGTGACAATCGTTACGGCTAATCCGGGATGCCTGCTTCAGATGAAGCTTGGGATTGAGAGGGAAGGACTATCGGATAAGGTGCGTGCTGTTCATATTGTAGATTTTTTATTGGATGCTGTAGAAGAGTAAAGATGGGACCGCCCTTATGGGTGGTCTTTTTTATGAAGAAGGTGGTGCCTGGTTCAATTCAGGGGGTTTGAGCCTGGCTCAATTCAGAGGTTTGTGCCTGGCTCAAATCAGGGGGTTTGTACCTGGCACCCATTCAGCAATTTGCACCTGGTACATGGCATGTGATTTGTACCTGGTACACCACACTCGTTTTGTACCAGGTACAATCCCTTACCTCATAATCCTTCCAAACTACTCCAAAGGGCTATCTGGCTTTTTCCCCGACGTACTTCTTCGTTGTCATTTCAATCGCTTCACTCATGATTTCCACCATCTGCGCAAGCTCCTCTTCACTCGCTGCAAGCGGCGGCATGAAGACGATTGTGTCCCCGATCGGACGTGTAAGCATGCCAAGTTCCCTCATTTTGAGGGTGGTATGGTACCCAACCCTGTCTTCCCATAGGAAAGACTTTTTCGAGTCTTTATCCATTACCAATTCGATGCCGCAAATCATTCCGAGCTGGCGTATGCTCCCGACGTGGGGATGACTCTTTAACGGCTCAAGCAGATTTTTAATCACTTCCGTCTTCTCCTGAGTCTTCCCAACCAGATTGTCTCTTTCATAGATTTCAAGGTTTGCCAGGGCTGCTGCACAGCCAAGCTGATTTCCAGTGTAGGAATGGCCATGGAAGAATGTTTTTAAAGACGTATAGTCATCGTAAAAAGCTTCATAGATTTCTTCCGTTGTCAGTGTAGCTGCGATCGGCAGGTAACCTCCCGTTATCCCTTTGGCCACCGTCATGATATCCGGCTGGACGCCTTCATGCTCTACCGCAAACATTTTACCTGTCCGTCCAAACCCGGTTGCCACTTCGTCAACGATCAAGAGGATATTGTATTTTTTGCAGAGCTTTTCTACCCCTTTGAAATAGCCCTTTGGCATTATGTTCATTCCGCCGGCCCCCTGAATGAGGGATTCAACCGTCATCCCGGCAATTTCATGATGATGTTCTTCCAAGATCGACTCCAGCTCTTGAAGGCATCGATCTCGGATTTCATCTGCATCATCCAGTTCCGGGTGATGATAGACATCTGGAAACGGGGCAACCAGAGAATGGAACATGAGAGATTTATAGACGCGGTGGAAGATATCCACTTTCCCCACGGAGATCGCTCCGACAGTATCTCCATGGTAGGCATTTTTAAGGGTGATGAATTTCTGTTTTTCCGGCCGCCCGATATTCTGCCAATATTGATAGGCCATTTTGATCGCGATTTCAACCGAGGTCGCGCCGCTGTCTGAATAGAATACCCGTCTCAGCTTTTCAGGGGCAAGGCCGATCAGCTTTTCTGCCAAAAGGATCGATGGGATGTTGGACGCACCAAGCAACGTGGAATGGGCGATTTTATCCAGCTGCTCTTTAATGGCAGTATTGATTTCTTCATTTCGATGACCATGAACATTCAGCCATAGAGATGAATACCCATCGAGATACTCGTTTCCATAAATATCACGGAGGTAGACCCCCTCTCCGCTTTCAATCACCAATGGATCTGTATCATAGTCTTTCATTTGGGTGAACGGCAGCCATAGATATTGACTGCTTTTTTCAATAAGCTTTTCTTGATTCATGCTGCATTGCCTCCTCTAAAACACTGATGTTCCATTTTTCCAGAATATATCCTACATCCAGTTCTTCCATTTCCTCTTCGTTTATGAATGGGAAGGTTCCCACGATAGGAACGCCAGACAATTTCTCGAGCATTCTTTTATTGTCTTCTTCGATTTCAGGCAGTTCACGGGGTGTTACGCGATTAAGGATGATCCCTGCAATTTGAATATTTCTCAGTTTCAGCGCCATCACCGATAAAATCGTGTGATTGATTGTTCCAAGCCCCGCTCTTGCTACCAGAATGACTGGCAGGGACAGTCGGCCGATCAGATCGATCATTGTTTCTTCCTCATTTAACGGCACGATCAACCCGCCTGCTCCTTCTACGAAAACAAGCTCATGTGAGTTTAATAGTTTTTGAGTTTGATTGATGATCGGCTGAGTCTCGATTTTCTTTCCTTCCACCGCCGCGGCCAAATGAGGAGAACTTGGTGTTTTTAGCAGATATGTATTGGTTTCGTCTCCAAATCGCCTTTTCGCTAATCGTTCATAAAAAACGGTATCCGGTGCAACCAGTCTGCCGCCTTCCCACTCCGCCCCGCTTTGTACAGGCTTGTAAGGAAATACGTCAACCCCCTTATCAAGAAAATAACGGGTTAGCACTGCTGTCATCATCGTCTTGCCAATCTCAGTGTCAGTTCCTGTTATAAAAAAACCGCTCACCACTTATCCCCCTTTTATTTGTGTTAACCGTATTTACTTTTAAGTTAACATATCTGATAATAGGTATCATACCACATATTTAGAAAGGATGAAATGGACATGAGTAAAACAAAGGAAATTGTCTTATGCGGCCTCTTTGCCGCACTGATGGCGGTCGGGGCGAATGTTTCACCGTTCCTGATGATCGGCGGGGTTCCCGTCACCCTTCAATTGATGTTTGCGATTCTTGCTGGAGGGATGCTCGGGAGCAGGACCGGGGCTAAAGCAATGACGGTCTATTTGGCTCTCGGGCTGGTCGGTGCTCCGGTATTTGCACAGTTCAAAGGCGGTCCTTCAAGCTTATTGAGTCCCACTTTTGGATTTGTGCTTTCTTTCATCGCTGTCGCTTTTGCAGTCGGAATGGTACTGGAACAAAAGCGTACGCTAGCAGGATATACTGGAGCGGGAATCCTGGCGTTGGTGTTGAATTACATAATCGGTACGAACTTCATGTATGCCGCACTGTCATTCTGGGCGGAGGCACCGAATGGTTTCAGCTATACAGTGGCATGGGGATGGATGGCAGCCTATCTGCCCCTGGACCTTGGGGTCACCGCTGTTTCAATGGTGATCTTACAGCGTTTATATAAAGCCGTCCCTTCAGTGCAGCCGCAGTATGTATCTAAGTAGGACGTACCAGAAGAACAATAAATTAAAAACTCAGCAGCCGATTATCTCTAAAATCAGCTGCTGAGTTAATAAACAATCCCATAAACCAAAAACCGCTCATACACATTATGCTCATATTCCCCTGAAAGATCGATCTCCTTCTTCAACTCGAATAATGGATGGTTCTCAAGGTAATGAACGTAATCATCCGAGCTGTAGTATAAGACGATTTCGATGTCACGGGGAGAAAACTCCAAAGAATACAGGATGTTATTGATGATTTTCATAAAGATTTGCACGGAAAAAGGATTAAAGAAATAGAAGACGTTATCACCCGGGTGGATTTCATACTCTTCAGCCAGGCAGCAATGAAATTCAACCGCACTCCTTCTTCCCTTCTTCTTTTTTAAATAGTTCTCCCTGTTCGCGACTGCTTCCTCATAGAACTGTTCGTTCATTTCAATACCAATGACGGTGGCCTCGAATAAATAATGGATAAAGAAGTTGAGCCGTCCTTTCCCGCAGCCAAAATCCACAACACGGTCGCTCTTCTTTAACTCATAGACTTGGAATAATTCCTGAAGGGCCCCGTATGGGGTTGGCTCGTAGCGGTGGTAATGGATCGACCTCGGCATCCCCATCTGATCCTTTCCGGTCTTTATATTCAGCAGCTCATCAAAATAGTGTTCTTTCATAAAAAACTCCCTGTCGAGGCAAGTTCCTCAGTGCTTTAACGCAGCGAGGGACGGGCCTTTACTTTTTAATCGGTTTAAGAATGGTCCTCTGCATGGGTACTCCACCCATGGAGACGGTCCGCTCTATGAACAGATACGGTTTACCGTCTATGGTAAAATGGCCGTTACCTTGATAGTGGACTTCTTTTCCTTGTTTTTCAAGCTCCGTCCTGATTGCTTCGATATGTTCCTTCTCCTTGAAATATCGTTCTTCAAAATCAATTTGAATATGCCCTTTCCTATAGCCCATGACCCAATTGAAAAGGAAAAGCATTCCTGCACCGATCAGGATGGCCAAGATGATTTCCATGATGAGCATCTCTCCTTTTATTCTATTACCTCATATACGATTTGAACAGATAATGGTTTCAGGAGACTGACTGTTTTCAATCAAATTATGTGAATCCTCAAACAACTTATGATATTTTAGAGAAGTCAATTATTTTAAGTAAGGAGCGAATGTTTACATGAGGGATAAAGAAGCACTCAAGCAGGAAATTCTGGATGCCTATGAATTCAGGCATGCAACAAAGCAATTTGATCCGAACAAAAAAGTAGCCGATGATGACTTTCAATTCATCATGGAAACCGGACGTTTATCCCCGAGTTCCTTCGGCTTTGAGCCATGGAGATTCCTTGTCATCCAAGATCCCGGTCTTCGTGACAAAATCAAGAATACGGCATGGGGAGCTTATGGGAAATTGCCGGAAGCTAGCCACTTTGTCATCATTCTGGCACGTACGAAATTGGATACCCAATATGACTCAGCTTATCTTCTCGATCATTTCAAAAATATCAAAAACATGCCAGAAGATCATATGAGTAAATACCTTGAGAAAATCGAGCAGTTCCAAAAAGTGGACTTCGACCTTCTGAACGGTGATCGACCACTCTTGGACTGGGCAGGCAAGCAAACGTATCTCGCTCTTGGAAACATGATGACGGCAGCCGCTCAAATCGGTGTGGATTCCTGTCCGATCGAGGGCTTCGATATCGATAAGATGAATACTCTGCTCGAAGAAGAAGGCTTGCTTGACGACGGCCATTTCAGCATTTCAGTCATGTGTGCATTCGGATACCGTGTAAATGATCCGGCCCCGAAAACGCGCAGACCGTTTGATGATATTGTGAAGTTTGTATAAGAAGAAAAGGAATCTGGCTGTTAAATTAAGTAGTTCAGTTTAGAGGTACAAAATGTTAATATCCAATGTCTTTTAGCATACGAATTCGCACCATTATTCGTATGCTGTTTTTTATTGCTACTACGGTTTATCTTTTGCCTTCAAGTGTGTTTTGGCATCTAAAATCGCATGACGTTTCCGCAACACTGACATATATATTGTACTCTTTGATTTAAGGGGCGAATTCACTAACGGATTTTATCCATTATGGGTAATTCGTTCTTATAGGAGTTAAAATAACTTAATAAATTCACTGATTGAAAAGTGATCCATTCTTCAAATTAAGCCCTTCGTTTGTTCAATAAGCAATTCTCTATTCTTCGCCCCCCTCCACCAAAAAAGCGAGGACTAATAAAGAACCAGTAGACCATAAGCTTATACCATAAAGGAAGAAATTTCCCTTATGAAAGAAATGGCGGGGAAAATAGGGTAAATAGAGGGAAAATTTTCCGCTATTTACTTAAAAAACTTGAATAATTGGGTGACTGAGCATGTTTAACGGAAAATTCTTCCCTTACTTACCTCTCCCAAGCTAAATTCTGCAGTTTAACGGAAAAATCTTCCGCTATTTTAATTGCCCTTCCTTTGGTGACTAACTCAATTAATGAAATTTATTAGGTGAATTTTATTACGAATTCACAGTAAAAAAGCAGTCCGTTTTGGACTGCTTTTTCTAGTTTTGCACTCCAACACTGAACTACTTACTGTCAAAGTCCAGATTCCTTTTTTACTGCTTTCGGAGCTCTTTGTTCACTTCATTAAACTCCAAATAAACCGTCGTACCCCGGTTCAATTCGCTTTTTACCTGTATTTTACCCTTCATGGAATTCACGATGATGCTGGCAGCCATGATGCCGAGTCCCGTTCCTTCATTTTTTGTTGTATAGAATGGTTCACCAAAACGGTGAATCTGCTCATCAGTCATCCCAAACCCTGTATCGGAAATGGAAATGACAAGCTTTTCCTTAAAGGTCATAGTAAGGTTAAGTTCTCCTCCGGCAGGCATCGATTCAATCGAATTCTTCATGATATTCATTACGCATTGCTTGAAGCTTCGGGCTTGTCCTTCAACATACATGTCATCCATTAGTTGAGTTTTTATTTTCACACGATGATGGAAGGCCAATGGCTCCATCAGCTCGATCAGTTCAACAATGGATCCCTTCACGTCGATTTGCTCCACTCTATCAGGTACGGAACTTGTGAATGTAAGATACTCTTCTATAACATGATTCGCCTGGTCAATGCCCTTCAGTGATAAGTCGAGGAACCGCTGCTGGGTGTCCTGATCTTTTTCATTCTTCATCAATTGTAAAAAACCCTTTGAGGAAGTTAACGGATTTCTGACTTCATGGGAAATGCTTGCCGCCAACTGTCCAACGACCTGAAGCTTTTCATTTTGAGTGGATAATCTTCTCATCGTCATCAGCTTGCGCAGTATCTCAACAGTCAATACGGAAAGAATCGTCGCTCCCAACGGAATGAGAACGATGCAGACATATTCATAAAACGTGATTTCAGCTCCAGACATATAGCCGAATAAAACGTTATAGAGGGTCATGAGTAAACAGATTCCCACTGAGTACATCAATTTTACTTTTTTCTCTGCTTTCAGAAACCCTTTATACAACACGGCTAAAATCAAGAAGGTACTAACATAATTCAGTATGACCAGTATGATAAATCCATCACCGATTATGGCAAGCCTCAACATGATGATGATCATCAACAATATAAAGGATACCCTAGGACCGAAATACAGACTGGCCAAGAAAAACGGGATCCTCCGCAGGTCTACATAGACCCCGGAGTCAAGCTTGGAGCTGAATATCACACAAAATAAGATGGTCAAAGAAGAGATGATGATGACAAGTGACCTGGAAGGTACTTTTTTCTTGATATCAAAATAAAGTGCGAAGAATAATAGACCGATTATGATGAAGAAAAAGTTTAATAATAAATTCGTCAACACAGAATCAAACACATCCTCCACCCCTATTCTTTTATTAATGTGAGGTTCTCAGATGAGTGTTCACGGTCAAATGGTTCTATCTTCTCAACCTTGCTGAGCTCAGTTGATGCGGAACTTCCTCCAATCAGTTCCCCTTTCTCATTGAATAAAGGGTGGCATGACACGTCATAATGATAAAGGCCGTCGGACATTGAAAATAGAATCGTTTTCCTGAGAGGCTTGCATTCAGCAATAACTTCTCTCTTCAATTCCATTAACTGTCTGGTTCCTGGATTATCATCCAATTCCACATCGTTCATCCCGATGACGGAAACTGCATCGAAATCAGGATGAGGATTGAAAATCCAAGTATATTCTAAATTAAGGTTAAAGTGTGCCACAATCATCGGGGCATCCTGTAAAGCAAAATAAAACGGACCTTCTTCCAATTCAAAGATAGACACGTGAAAGTTCAATAAATCAGCCAGATCTTCTGCTAGTGTTGCGTTTGGAATCCTGACGCCGCTTTCAATTTTAGAATAATAGGATCGGTCTATGTGAACCAGATTTGCAATTTCCTCTTGGCTGAATCCCTTTATTTTCCTTAACTTTTCAAGCCAGCTTCTTTTCTTTTGACCCATAAGCAACCCTCCTGCAAAACAACCTTTCTAGTTCTATTATACTGACACCGGATTCAAAAGCTATGTGCCTATTTTGGCACGTTTACCAAATTAAGATGAAAGTCATGCGAATCTTCATAATAAAGTAATAAATAGGTTTTTAATGGTAGCATTTTTTCTGTTTTTAACCTCTCCCGTTAAAAAAATCCAAAAAAACAATCCCGGATATATGCCGGGATTATCTTTTAAACCAGTCCGCTCCTTCATCCATATGGACAAAAGAGATATCTGTATCTACTTCACCATTTATTTGAATCATGTCAACGTCGTCACCCTTCAACCAATCTGCAAAGTCAAACACAACCGGATCCCGGTCGCCTCCCAATGCGAACCATGCTTTCATTTCTTTTGGCAGATAAGCAGATGTATGAATCGTGCCCGCCCAGCTGCCGTAAAGGTCTGAAAAGACTCCGCCATCACTGTCGTTCAAGAGGCGAAAAGCATCATCAATGCCGGAATGCCCCCCTCTTCTCTTTTCCATCACGGCTAATCTTCGCTTTGAATCGACCAAGTGATTACGATTTTCGTCTTTCATGATTTCAAAATGGTTGGTACAGGTGTTAGACTGCCTCACTTCGACCCCTCGCGGTGAAGTTTCAACGATGAATGTTTGGCTGCTCTTATCATGTACAACATAACTGAACGAATGCCGATGAGGAATTTCCTTCAGGAGATCCACCGCTTCATCCACTGAAGCCGCCGACTCAAGTATAAGCCTGCCGATCATGCAGCAAATGAACCCGCCGCCGGGATTCTTCCGGTGCATGAAATTATAGCCGACAGCCAAGCCCTTCTCATTCATGCCGTCCATTCTTCCCGTCACCCGCTGGCTGGGTCCGATCATGCCATATCCTGTATCCGTCGGCTGGTAAAAAACGTAGCGTCCTTCGTATGTCTTTGGATGATAATCATAATTCCTGACCATATAGTCTTGGCCAGTCAGAATCGAACAGCCGGAACGAACGTAATCGACCCTGTAGCCGCCGAACTCCTGAAGGATCTTTTCCATCGGCCACTCCAGTGCTTCCTCGAGGCCGAGCAGTTCGTCCCAGATGCCGGGGGCAAACCGCGTGATGACTTCCTTTGTTTCATTCACATCGATTGAAAATCGCGGCTTTCTGACCTTCCACTGATTTTCACGGTTTTTGACCGTAATGGAGTCCTTGATGCGTTCTCCCTGCATGTATCCGAAATCATAATGATTTCCCCTGAATTGTATGATGTCACTATGTATGGTTTTCATTACAGTCCCTCTTTTTAAAGCATTTTCCTTATAGGATAATGGAAAGCATTTGAGAAATAAAGAATGGTGCCTGGCTCAAAGGTGTGAGTTGAGCCAGGCACCATGATTATGCTTCCCTCGATAAAGAATCTTTCGTGAAGAGAATGATGCTTAAACATGTAAGGAATGCCACTGCAGTCACGAGGATTCCGACCATGAATCCAAGGGTGGCCATGAATGTGTCGTCTCCGGGAAACCGGGGGACATAAGAGACGATTTGATAATAAAAAAAGACGGCCATACATAAATAGAAGCTGCTGCCGGTCACGGCAATCTTCACCCGTTCCCCCTTTTTCCAGCTGCGTGCGGAAGCGATCGATTTCCACACAAGGATGCTGACGATGACTGCAAGCATCATGATCACCAAATGAAAATACGGGATCATTAAGTACGAAAGGCCGATCAAAATCAAGCCAGTCATGCCGAACAAGAATAGATTGATACCGAATAAACATAATCCCGCGAGCCACGGATTGGCAAACCATGAATAGTTCTTCAAAGAGTGAATCCATTTCAGTTGATAGCGATCGCCTTTTTTCCCAGCCATCATCCATGCGATGACTCCGAGAATGAGAAGCAAGAGTGTCAGTGTCAAAGTTACATCCCCTTCTTTTGCGTATAGTTTAGCCGTATACCTTTTTCAGAAAATCCTCTTCACTGATGATTTCTACTTTCTTCCCATCGTTGATCAGCTTTTCGGCTTTCATTATTTTAGAAGACTTTTTACCTTTTATCATGACATCTTCATAGTTTCCAAGGATGATATAATGGGTTTTCGCTGTCACACTGTTCTGCGGCTGCCCTCCACACCCGGCAGCCATCTTTGCTGCTTCTGCTCTTGAAAAATATTTAAGTTCACCGGTAAATACGATGTTTTTTCCGTAAAAATCATGGTTTGGATCTGCGTCTTTTGAGACTTCAAACTGTCTCATATCGAGTTTTTTCGGATATTTTTTTATTAAAGAAGAACGATAGATACCCTCGGATATTTCACCGGGTGTGATTCTAGTCTTATTGTAAAGAGAATCAAAGTCTGTAACCCCATACTCTTCTGCAAGCTTCAGCATGATATGCGCACAAGCTTCGGCATCATCTGCAGCATGGTGATGATTCTCTAATTCTATTCCGAAGTGGGTACACACTGAAGAAAGCTTGTATGCAGGAAGACCAGTGACCATTTTCCTCGACATCTGATAGGTGCAGAGAAATTGATTGTATACCGGCTTTACACCATATCGGGCAAGATTATCACGCAGGGCAAAGCCATCAAAAGATAGATTATGTGCAACCATCAACTTATTTTCTATTTTTTCTTTAATTGAATGGTAGAAAGCATCAAACGTCTGCGCACCTTCCACATCCTGAGGGGTGATTCCATGGATATTGATATTAAACCTATCAAAATCCTCTTCCGGATCAATTAATTCATAAAGCGTATCCACTATTTTCCCATTTTCCACAAACACCATGCCGACTGAACAGATACTGTGCCTCGAACGATTAGCTGTCTCAAAGTCAAAAGCAATAAAATCCCTCATATCAAGTCACCCTTTCTTTTGAAGCGATTTTAGCAGGGATATGTATATACATCATTATTAAGAGTGAAAAATTCATTAAGCTTTCTAATTTTGATTTTACTATAACCCTCTCCCTCTTACCATAAAACACCTTACCCGTTCAATAAATTGAGACCTCAAACACTAGTATTAATTTGTATTATTAAACCAAAAAAAGGACAGTCACCTGTCCCCCAATAAAAGTATGTGCCGCTATTTGTTCTTTTCAATGATCGCATCGATGATCCCGTATTCCATCGCTTCCTGTGCACTCATGAAATAATCACGGTCGGTATCGAGGGCGACCTTTTCGATGCTCTTGCCCGTTTTTTCCGAGATGATTTCGTTGATATGCTCCCTCAGCTTTAATATCCTTTTAGCCGATATTTCAAGGTCTGTCGCCTGACCCCTGGCTCCTCCGAGCGGCTGATGGATCATGATCTCGCTGTTCGGAAGTGCGAACCTTTTTCCTTTCGTACCGGCGAGCAGGAGCATCGCCCCAAAGGAAGCGGCCATACCGGTGCAGATCGTCCTGACATCGGGGCTGATATACTCCATCGTGTCAAAAATCGCAAAACCTGCGGACGTTGAACCGCCAGGGCTGTTGATATAGAGGGAAATATCCTTTTCCGGATCATCCGCTGCCAGGAATAGCAGCTGGGCTACAATGCTGTTGGCCATATGATCATTAATCTCATCGCTCACCATGATGATCCTGTCTTTCAACAACCTCGAATAAATGTCATAGGAACGCTCACCTTTGCTTGATTGCTCGATTACATATGGGATGGTACTCATTTTCATTCCTCCTCTTGAACGTTAAGCTGCCATTGAGAGGACGCTTGAAGGAGAAGAAACGCTGCGGGTAACAGTCGGGAACGATAGCATCTTTGGAGCGGACTGTCCGGAAATCAAATCAGGGAGCTGCTCGATCAAATCCGAGGGATCATGGGTTTGGATGCTTTCCTGAAGAAGTGTCACTACATCTTCTTGAGAGTACTCTTCCCAGTAGTCATTATTTGAACGTGATTCTTCATCATCAGAACGTTTTTCAAGTCTCGCCCTGGTTCGTTTGAGCAGTGCCTTGATGGAGGTCTCCGTCATGCCCAGGAGGTCAGCGACTTCATGGATTTTATATTGAAAGGCTTCTTTCAATACCAGTGTGATCAACTGTTTTGGTGTTAGTGTTTTCACCAGCATGTCTAAAACATCACGGTCGCTTTCTGTATTCTCCTCCCCACTCAAATCGGGCACATCGCCAAGCATTTCCCTGTTCAGCTTGCGAACCTTATCGACCCAAGCATGGTAGGCCATCTTCTTCAATAACGGCGGGGTCCATTTCTCCTGGTCAGGGTAATGCTTCAACGCCCGGCAGATGGATTCCTGGCACAGATCCTCCCCGTCCCACTTATTTTTTGTCAGGAACAGACAGTAATGTAGAAGCTTATCCACAAGCTCGTGCAGTTCCTGCCCCTCCGATTCACTTTCTTTCCTCAACGTTCCACGAATCATATTCCTTCACTCCTTTATATCCTCTCGTTCTTATAACGGATACGCCTCAAAAAAAGATACCGGTGGAATGTGTTTTTTTCTAATTTTTTATTATTGAAGAAGCTGCTTGAGTTTTCCCGGATCATCGACTCTCAAAGCGATGCTTGATACAGACTTCTTCCTGCCCATGAAAAGTGTGGCCTCAACGGGTTCTTTGAAGTGGATTATTACTTGCGGCTCTGTCTGTTCCAAGTCATTATACATAAATGTCATCGTTTGTTCTTCCGGTGTGGCGCCCCATTCATATTTCTTAATATATTCAAGTGGGACAATTATACGCTGCATCAAGCCTTGAGTGACATATAGCTTCCCGTTCTTGACCTCAAGGGGGTGCAGCCTCATCACGGCAATCTCAGCGATAAACAGGAAGACGCCATAAACATTCAGGAGTAGTAAAACGATGGAGAGGATCGGCCACTTTGAATGCAGCCACCAGTGGAGACCGATCGATTCAATAACGATGGCATGAATGATCATGATATTCATGGCGAGTGCGCTCGTCTTCTTGTGCATCGTTATACATCCATCATGAGAGGGTGGTTGTTTGCGCCACGAAAAGATCAAATAGTAAAATAACAATGCTTCTGATATAAGGACTTTGAGCAGGGCATGGCTGCCGACTGCTTTTTCAGCGGCAGGAAGCATCGAAAAGACGGCAGCTTCCCCCGCCCTCTTCATTTCAGTCCGGACCTGGGGAATTTTCCAAACGAGAAAACCGATCAGGCTCAATTCAACCAGAAAAAGCAGGGCTTCGAATCCAACCCCTGCATAAAGCAGCATCGTGTACGGTGCAAAGAATTCTTCGGGAATCAAAAATCGTGCAAGTACGAGCCCGGCAACCATGAATCCAATAACTTGTTTCTTCGATACTTTAAAAGCTGCGTATACCAAAATAGGGGAAACCACGACCATATCCAGCAGGGAACCAAGGATGACCCCTCTTTCCAGCTCAATCATCAGAGTTTCTTGAGTGAAAGGCTGATATAATAGCACATTACTCACCAATACAAGACCCAGCAGTAAGACCGCCCACTTGGAAAAAACCGTTTCACGAAGTACCATATTACCTCTCCTTCACTGGAAAAGTTTTCTTATTTATATTATAGTCTATCTTCCCATAAAAGTTATCCACAAATAAAAGGCAAATTCCGTACAAAACAAGGCCCGTCCCCTGCTGCTTTAAAGCAGCGAGGGACGGGCCTCAGTGTTATGCTTCCTTATTGTTTTTCAAGAACATATAGAGCGACGCTCCAAAAATGATGACATAGCCGATGATGCTCCACAAATCAGGTATTTGTCCAAACAGGAAGATGCTGATGAGTGCGGAGTATACAACGGTTGAGTAAAAGAAGATCGAGATTTCTTTTGCCGGTGCGAACTTGTACGCAATGGTGATTCCGAACTGCCCGATGGTGGCAAAAAAACCTGCCCCGAGCAGGTAAACCCACTGCTTCAAGCTCATCGGCTCATAGAAAGCGAGCACGAAAGGCAGCAGGATCATCGTGGTGAAGAAAGAAAAATAAAAGACAACGGTGTAGAATTTTTCTTTTGTTCCCAGGACCCTTAGCACAGTATACGCCCCGGCTGCAAATACAGCCGACAAGAGCCCTGCGATATACGGGATCGTGTCATACGAAAACGCCGGCTTAATGATGAACAGCGTTCCGATGAACGCAATGATGATGGCGGTGATCTGGAACATCCGTGCTCTCTCTTTAAGGAAGATCGATGCGAAGATGATCGTTAAAAATGGACTGAGTTTATTCAGCATATCGGCATCCGACAGAACGAGATGGTCGATCGCATAGAAGAACAACACAATCCCGGCAGCCCCGAGACTCGAGCGCAACAGCAGCAGCTTCTGATTCTCCCTTTTCCCGAACAGCCGCTCTCCGTGATATTTTACAAATCCGAATGCGATGATGGCTGAAACAAAATTCCTGAAGAACGTTTTCTGAATCGTCGGCACGTCACCGGACAGTTTCACAAGTGCGGCCATCATCGAAAACCCGAATGCGGATAATAATAAGAGTATGATTCCTTTGTTTCGATTCGTCATAGTCTCCTCCAATAACCTTTCCTGTAGTATTCTCTATTGTATTTAAATTGATGAGATGTTTTATGCAACTAGGTTAGTGTAACAAATGTTTGGTGTTTTATGGAGGAATAAGCTCGGCCAAGATAAAAGAAAATGTTGCATTTCGCTATTCAACACCGCAGTTGATTTCCGTGCAAGACTTCGCTTTCCGCGGGCGGACGGTAGTAGAGGACTCTGGCTTTATACCACGCTAGGTACTTGGATAGGATTTATGTGCGGAATCTCGAATATATGTGCGAAAAATTCATTATATGTGCGAAATCCAGGATATATGTGCGAACTGCCGATTTTCCGACAAGAATCCACCTCTGCATCCCCCTGTTAAATACACCAAGCCAATAAAGGGTTTCGTCTTCACTCCAAACAACAGCTGGAACTTGTAAAAAATCTATTACAGAGCCAATTCAGAATAAAACACCTGACTCATAAAGGAATCAGGTGTTCACCATACTATAAATCATCCACAATGACATAAGTCGCCTTCACAGGCCCGTGGACACCTACGATCAGATTCATTTCGATATCGGCTGAGTTGCTGGGACCAGAAATGAAATTGACACAGGATGCTACTAGTTCTCCACTTTCGATCTTGTCGTGGATGCTTTTGGCTGCCTGGGTCATCCTCGGGACGATGGTGCTTTTCGGGATGATGGCGATGTAGATGGCAGGGAGCAGGCTGACGGCGCGTCCTTTTCCCTTATCGCTGTACAGGACGACGGTTCCGGACTCAGCAAGGGTCATATCACTGAACGTAATGCCGACATCCGCGGTTGCAGAAAACGAAAGATTTTCATCTCCGCCTTCTGTGTCCCATACGTGATGAGTGATGTCTTCATCACCCATCTCTGAAAGCCCCGCCTCTTCAAAACGTGAATCATCCCATGTGACGACGGAGTTCCCGCCGTACTGCTTGATGAGATAGGGAATCAATGTGGATAGCTCGCTTGTTACGGTCTCATGCACTTCCGTGTGAATCAGTACGCACTGCTTTTTCAATACCTCGACCAGTTCATCCTGGGAATACCCCTCATACACTTCCCATTGGGGGCTGTGCTGCCACTGAGGTTTTATCACTTCCGAACGGCGCTCACGACCAAGATTTTTTGCCAGGTTATCTAAAAAAGATCCCCTGTTTTGAATTTGTCCAATCGCCATTATTGTCCACCTTCTTTGCTTCTCTTCTTATACCAGTCCCTGAACCGCTCTTTTTTAGGAGCAGGGAATTCACGGATATCCGTCCAATTCTTAAGTGGTCCTGGTCCTTTCGAAATGCTTCCGTCTTTTGTAAAAGCAGCCAGTGACGTCGGCGCGAGTTTCGAGCCGATGTTGTACATGGCCGGGGATGCCGTTCCCATACTGAAGGCCTTCATCGATAGATTTTCAAAAACGGGAGCCTTGCCTTCACGCTCCACGATTTCCTGGCGGTGGCGAAGAAGATGCTCGTGCAGAGGGATCTTTACCGGGCATGCTTCTGTACAGGCTGCACATAGAGTCGATGCATAAGGAAGCTCTTTGTATTCCTCATATCCGCCCAAAAGAGGCGATAATACTGCCCCGACAGGACCCGGATAAATCGATCCGTACGAATGACCGCCGACATGGCGGTATACCGGACACACATTGATACAAGCCGCACAGCGGATACAATGGAGGATGGACTGGAAGGCCGTACCAAGGATTTTAGAACGTCCATTATCCACAATAACCAGATGGAATTCCTCGGGACCGTCCACTTCTCCCTCTTGTTTCGGTCCTGTCAGAGCCGTGATATAGCTCGTCAGTTTCTGACCGACCGCCGCCCGCGTCAAGAGGCTGACAAGAACCTCCATCTCTTCCCAGGTAGGTACGATCCTTTCCATTCCCATGACGGTGATTTGTGTCTTCGGGACAGTAGTCACCATTCGTGCGTTTCCTTCATTTGTAACCAGGGAGATCGTGCCTGACTCTGCGATGGCAAAATTACATCCGGTGATGCCGATATCCGCCTGAAGGAATTCTTCTCTTAATTTTTCACGGGCAAAAAGTGCAAGTTCTTCCGGCTTTTCCGTTTTGTCGTACCCCATTTTATTCTTGAATACGTCCCTGATCTGCTCTTTATTTTTGTGAAGGGCAGGTGTGACAATATGGGAAGGCGGGTCATGGTCATCCACTTGCAGGATCCATTCGCCCAGATCGGTTTCAATGACGTCGCAGCCGGCTTTCTCAAGTGCTTCATTCATATTGATTTCTTCTGTGACCATGGATTTCGATTTGACGACTTTCTTGCCTTCTTTTTTCTTGACGACTTCTGTGATGTATTCGTTCGCTTCTTCAGCCGTCTCTGCGAAAAAAACATGGCCGCCCCGTTTTGCGACATTTTCACTTAATAGCTCGAGGTAATAGTCTAGATTCTCGATCGTATGGGACCTGATCTCCTCACCGAGCTTCCGCCATTCTTCCCAATTCCCGAGTTCCTCTGCCGCATTCAGGCGCCCGCTGCGGAATCGTCCCTGCGCGGAACTGACCGCACCGCGCATGAATGTATCGGCTATTCCGCTCGAGACTCTGTCATTGAAGGATTTATCCCCTATTTTCATAGCCATTTTGTTTCCCCCTCGATTTTCCTATTGGCTGTTTAAAACCGATGCAATATGCATCACTTTGATCGGCTTGCCTTTCCGGTCGATCCGGCCTCCGATGTTCATCAAGCAGCCGCAATCCGCTCCGATTAAGATGTCCGCTCCCGTCTCTTCCACACTCGTAACCTTTTCATCTACCATCTGCTCGGAAATCGGCGACATTTTCACTGAAAACGTTCCGCCGAATCCACAGCAATTATAATTGTGTGGAAGCGGATTCATTTTTAACCCGTCAACTTTGCTCAATAGTTTCATAGGCGCTTCCGTCACACCGAGCAGCCGGGTCATATGGCAGGATGTATGATAAGTTGCGTTCCCGTTCAACTTTGCCCCGACATCTTCTACACCTAGGACTTCCACGATGAACTGAGTCAATTCATAGGTTTTTCCGGCTAAGGATTTTGCCCGCTCTTCCCACTGAGGATCCCCCTTGAACAGATGAGGGTACTCCCTGAACATCGTTCCGCATGAACCCGATGGAGTGACGACATAATCCGATTCCTCAAAGACACTGATCATATGCTTCATTGATTCTTTCGCTTTTTCGACATGGCCGCTGTTATAAGCAGGCTGTCCGCAGCACGTCTGTTTCTCGGGAAAATCGACTTCGCATCCCAGCCGCTCCAGTAATTCAACCGTGTCCCTGCCGACGTCCGTTTGAAAGATGTCGATTAAACATGTGACAAATAATGAGACTTTCATGATTGTTCCCCATTTCTTTCGGAAGAAACTCTGTTTGGTTCCAGTATGAAGGAATAGTTGAGTTCTTCTTTTGTTGTAGAATACGATATTTCTATGTTTGAAATTTTTCTGTCTATTCTATTAAGTATTAGTGTAAAGCCAACTGCCCCAATAGTCAACAGGTCATCAGATGACTTAAATGCACTAAATCAAAAACCCGTCCTTAGCTGTGTTTTCAACAGTGTGGACGGGCTTTGCACTTATGCGGTTTTTCTTAGCTTTTTGCTATCATGCCTATTCTTTCTTTCCCCTTTGATAATGAGGGTGATGATGAATCCGGCTACAAGGGCAAGGATGAATGTTCCGATATTCAGTCCGATGCCGTTGATGACGACATAGCCTATTGCGCCCGCGAAAATCACGTAAAAGGTCATTGGAATCAGGGTTTTCCTGATAAGGTTCCCTTCCCGTCCGATCAGACCTGCGGAAGAGGAAGCTGCCACTACGTTATGGACGCAGATCATGTTACCAGCTGCACCGCCGACTGCCTGCAGGGCTACAATGGTGGCCGGTGCTGCCATGATGTTATCCGCCACTCCGAATTGGAACAGGGAGAACATCATATTGCTGACCGTGTTGCTGCCCGCCGCAAATGCTCCGATGGCTCCGATGGTCGGTGCGGCAAGCGGCCAGTAGCTTCCAAATATGTTGGAAATACCCTCTGCCAGCGCAAGCGGCATGCTTGTGTAGTCTGCAGCATTGATGCCGGAGTTTATGAACACCTGAACCATTGGTACCGCAAAGATCAATGCGGCCATTGCACTCACTATGGTCTTAAACGAATCCTTCACTGCCCGGGAATATTCCTTCATATTCATTTTATAAATGAAGATTGATAGAAGTGACACAAGAATAAAGATGGTGCCCGGCAGGTTCAAAGGTTTTGAAGCTACCGTAATTTCCGAACCGAAC
This sequence comes from Bacillus sp. Marseille-Q1617, assembly GCF_903645295.1. Taxonomy (NCBI): domain Bacteria; kingdom Bacillati; phylum Bacillota; class Bacilli; order Caryophanales; family Bacillaceae; genus Bacillus; species Bacillus sp. Marseille-Q1617. The sequence goes on along the minus strand of NZ_CAHJXM010000001.1, from coordinate 993,020 downwards.
AGCGTTTCCAGGTTGATGACCCATGATTGCAGCCAGCCTGAGAATGGAAGATAGCTGACTCGTGTGGCAACCAGCAATACAGCTACCAATAGATATGGCATCCAGGCTTTCACAAAAGAAACGTTCTTCTTCGGCTTATCGTTATCATCCACTTGCAGCGTACCTGTCCAAGCCGGGTCCCAGTTCGATTCTTTATCAAAGTCCCATGACTTCTTAGGAATGAACCACCCTTTTTTCGCAGCAGGAACCACGATGGCAAGTCCGATCAATCCGCCGATGAGGGATGGAAATTCCGGTCCCAGCAGATTGGCCACCAATGCATAAGGAACGGTGAACGACAATCCTGCAAAAATAGCAAACTTCCAAATCGCAAGTCCTTCCGTAATGGATTTATTTTTACCAAAGAAATACGTCAGCATCGTCACCATAAAGAGTGGGATGAAGATCCCGATGACTCCATGAATGAGCGCAACCTGACCTCCGATTCCATTTATGTAAGCGTCAAACGTGGTTCCCTGCTCAGCGATGTATTTTTGGACAAGCGGGGAATCCTTCAATCCGGAGTTTACCCCGATCAGGATCGGTGTACCGACCGCCCCGTACGATACGGGTGTCGATTGAAGAATAAGCGCGACCATGACGGCTCCCATTGCCGGGAATCCGATCGCCACTAAAAGCGGCCCTACGATTGTTGCAGGCGCACCCCAGCCTGCAGCACCCTCAAGGAACGATCCAAACAGCCAGCAAACGATGATGGTCTGGACGCGCCGGTCCGGTGAAATATTGGTAAACCCTTTTCTAATCGTAAAAATGGCACCGCTTTCTTTCAGTGTGTTCAACAAGAGAATCGCCCCAAATACGATCACACCCACTTCCAGGGCGGTCACCATTCCCTTCACACTGGCTGCTGCGACCTGATTTCCGGGCACCTTCCATATAAACATAGCCATTACAACGGTGATCAACAAAGAGACCGGCATCGCCTTTTTCGCCGGCCACCTTAAAATAACCAAGAACAAGAATACAGAAACAATCGGTAAAGTGGCGATCCACGCCAGCGTACCAACACTCATTCCCTCCATCTCCTTTCAAAACATGTAAGATATCACGTAAACAGGTCATCAGATGACCTGTATCATAAATAACAGTATAATTAAAACGCTTTCATATAACAATAATTTTTTTAAATTTTATAAAAATAGTCTCACATCCACAAAAGAAGGCCCGTCCCGCACTGCTTTAAAGCGGTGCGGGACGGGCCTTCTAGTTATTCATTCATCTCATCAAAATAGTTCATCAGGACTTCTTCCACGCTTTGCAGGTGATCGAGCATCAATTTCTGTGCTTCGCTTCCATCCTGCGCTTCAATGGCTTGATAAATCTGCTGATGCTCATTCCAGAGCCGTTCTAGTGTCGACTTTTCTGAGTAAAGCCACAATCTGCGGGTTTCACGCATCGTGGTGACCATCATTTCCGACACATTGTTCATCAGCCCGATCAACAGTTCATTATGAGACGCCTTGGCGATGGCCATGTGAAAGCGGAAATCGGCTTCTTCCCCGAGCTCCTGGTCATTGGCAGCTTCCATTTGATCGAGTGCTTCCTTTATTTCAGCTAGCTGCTCGTCCGTTCTTCTTGCCGCAGCCGCCTGGACCGCTCCCACTTCAAGGATGCGCCTCACTTCTAAAAGGTTCTTCACATCATCTTTTTTCATCAATACAGCTATGTAAACCGGGAGCGACAGCATTTTACTGTCAAATTCGCGGACATACGTCCCTTCACCCTGATGCATTTCCACTAACCCCATCGCCCGGAGCGCACTCAATGCTTCACGAACGGCGGAACGACCGACTTGAAAATTTTCAGCCAGCTGCTGAACCGATTCAAGCTTGTCCCCGCTCTTCAATTGACCGGACTTGATCATATCGATCAGCGCCTCGGCCACTTCCTCATAAATCTTACGCGGTTTTATACGTTTATAATTCAACAATTCTCACCCCATCAATGTTCCTATGTTTGATTTTATAGTATTGTCGGGCTTGGGACAATATTTGCCGGTTTTATCCCTGACAAATGATAAAAAGCTCCCTTCTTACAAGAAAGGAGCTGCCCATATCATCTATCTTTCAAGTATCTCTTTTATTTTCTTTAAATCTTTCTGATTTGCTTTTTTCATAAGCTTCGCAATGAATGGGGTGAGGACTTTTGAAAATCCTTTGGGTTCCCCCTGGTTTCTTAGCGTCATCTTCGTTTCATGTTGTCCCAGCTTCTCCCATATATAGGTTGTTTTCATCGGAAATGGGCCATTTGCTGTTTTCAGGACCAATTTTTCACCTGGGATAAATTCTTCAATTTGATAAACATAAGCGAGTTCTCTTCCCAAGAAATTTGCTTTAAAGGCAATTTGAGAATCCAGGGTTAAAGGTTTGTCTGTCAGCCATTCTGCTGAATCGATGTTCACATACCATTCAGGGGCATGATCAGGATCTGAAGCATACGATGATACCTCTTCAATCGGGCATCGAATGGTTATCTCTGTTTTTATATCTACCATGATGTTCCCTCCATCATCGTTACTCTTTTTCCACATAGCCTTTTAATCGGGTCCCGAGAAGGTACTTCCACCCTTCTGCGTGTTTCTCTTCCCAGTCTTCCTCAATGATACCTGAAGCTGTATGGGATAACCGGAGAACCGTTGCCCCATCCTTTTCTTCAAGGCGATAGATATACGAGCTGTGGACCGCTCCCTGCATGCCTAAATGTCCATGAATCCTGATTTCTTCGGGGGCATTGACATAGTACACATTTCCCCATACAGCTCCCTGATTGTCGCCCCACTTCTCTATGAACTGGCCGCCTGGAACCGGATCGAACGTAAATGTTGATGCTTCCCCTTCTGGTGCCAATCTGAATTCCCACCAATTCTCGGCATTTGTTGTCAGTGCGTGAAATACTTCTTTCCGTGGAGCATGAATGTTGATTTCCTGCTCGATTTTGAATGCTTGGCTTTGTTCTTTATTCATGTCTTCCTCTCCTTTTCTTTTCTCAGTGATTGCACGCAAATTCAGTAGTGAGCTTGCGTCAGCCTCCATATATTTTCCTACCCAGCGGCGATGCATGTCCTGCAGCGGAACGGCATTCAGATAGTTCTTTCGGTATTTCCCTTCCCGTTTGACCAAGACCAAATTTCCTTCTTCAAGGATGTTCAAGTGCTTCATAATGGTATAACGGGTTACCTCTGGGAAACGTTCATTCAACTCTCCGGTTGTCTTGGGCGATTGCTTTAGAATATCCAGTATGTCCCTTCGGATTGGATGACCGAGTGCTTTAAACAGACTCGAAAGTTCCTCTTCATTCATAAAGATTAATCCTTTCTCATGTGAACAAATGGTCACATGTAATATGTGACTAAACAGTAACATGTATTCTTTTTATCCGTCAAGTCGATTTCTCTGAAACTTTTTCGTCGTTTAGACGTAAATAAGTTAAACAAGATTCATCCCTCCCCTTATAGGGTAACTTGTATTTAGATACATAGCTGATGAAGATTTCAGCAATACGATGATAAGGTGGTTACAACATGTTCTGGGTTACTGCTCAGTTTGATGAAGAAACAGAAAACTTGATAAAAACGATCTGGAAAGAATTACGTGATCATTCAATTTCTTATTACATTGATGAGGTTCAAGACGGGAGACCTCACTTAACGCTGGCGAGTTACAAAGAACTCGATAAGGAAAACTATATAAAACAGATGGACATTTTTTATGATGATAAAAAATGCTTTGATATAACGTTCAATCATATTGGCTCGTTCTTGAATTACAATACTCTATTTCTTTCCCCCACGGCCACGAAGGAGTTGCTCGATTTTCATACACATCATCACAAACACTTTAAAACGTTCAGTACAGAGGCCAATGAGTTATATGAACCTGGACAATGGATTCCCCACTGCACGCTTGCCAATAAACTGGAGGCGGATCAGTTGTCGAAAGCCTTTCATTACTGTGTAGACCGGATTGGCCTCACAAAGGGCAGGATTGAGGAAGTGGGCTTGATTGAATTGGCAAAGCAGGATGGGGATACGATGCATGCCCCCCTTATTTATTCTAAAAAGCTGAAGTAAACGTAAAAAGGAAGCTGGCGGTATTCCGCCAGCTTCTTACTATGCTCGTTATTTCTTTTTAATCGGGATCCACACTTCACATCGATAGTCTTCATCATTAACATTACCGGAAGGATACAGCTCGAATTCCGGTCCTCCCGCATGTTCATAGCCGGTCGAAGGGAACCATTCTGAATAGATCCTCTCCCAGACGTGCTGGATGGCATGTGGCATCGGCCCGATTGACGTGAAGACCGCCCACGTGGCTGCCGGAATTTCCTTGGATTCAAACGCATCGCTTGAGTCTTCGCTTTCAGCCCCGATGAAATAGGTGAATTCCTCTGCAGGATGATTGAATTCCATACAGATGCCCAGCATTTCACCTGTCCCTGCTTCAGAGCAGATGGCTTTTGAGGTTCCGTTATGGTTCACCTCACTCCAGAACTTGGGGATTTCCTGATGATTTTCCCCATCGGTCGTTTTCATCCTCAGCCCTTTTCCAATTACGTTGAATGACTCCCTCTTTACAATCTTATAGTCCATTTCCTTCTCTCCTTTTAATTGAATTTGAAAAGAGATACGCGGGAATGCTTTAAGGGATGCCCCTGATTCCCTGACTGCCGAGGGAGATACTCCATGAACTTTGCGAAATGCCTTTGAAAAGGCTTCCGGCGTTTCGTATCCAAATTGAAATGCCACATCAATCACTTTTGTCCTGTATCCGTCAATTCCTGGGCGGCAAGTGTCAGCCGCCTCCTGCGGATGTAATCTGCGACAGTGAATCCTGTCACGATATGAAACATCCGCTGGAAGTGGAATTTCGAGCTCAGGGTGATGTATGCCAATTCATCCAGTTCAATCTTTTCCTGAAGGTTCTCTTCAATATAATCGATGCAGTCATTCATTCTTTGGAGCATCTCCATGCGATTTTCCCTCTGCTTCATGATTAAGTGTAGCTCATGCCCTGGTAGACTTCCGGTTTATTTGTGCGTAAAAATGACAGGTCAATCCTATATTTTGATTCCAATGTATTTGAATTTATTCTTGTTTTATTATTCGTCAGTGAACGCTTTGAATCCTTTATCCACACTTGACACGAAACCAAAAGGTGTTATATTAAAAACGAAACCATATGGTGTTATTTTTAAAGAAAGCGGGAGATTACATGACAAATCACGTAAAAGATATTGAACAAACAACAAGCTTCAATGCACCCATCAATAAAGTTTGGGATGCCGTATCCACTTCTGATGGGATTTCGGCATGGTTCATGCCGAATGACTTCGAGCCGGTGGTCGGCCATGAATTTCATATTCAATCCCCTTTCGGTCCCTCTCCCTGCAAAGTGCTGGAGATCGATGAACCAAACAAGCTCTCTTTTTCATGGGATACCGATGGCTGGGTTGTGACGTTTCTTTTGAAAGATCTTGGAGATAGAACAGAATTCACTGTCGTACATGCCGGATGGAAGGAATCGGATGAAACGATTTCCAAAGCCGGGGAAAAGGCATCCATCATACGTGACCGCATGAACAACGGCTGGTCCGGACTTGTGAATGACCGTCTGAGGAAGGTTGTCGAGGAATAAATGGGAGCTTCCAAACACGATGTCTTTCAGGCGATTGCAGACCCGACCCGGCGGGAGATGCTCCGCCTGCTGGCCGAAAAAGACCGGCCGATTTCGGACATCACTTCCTATTTTTCCATCAGCAGGACAGCAGTCACGAAGCATCTCGGCATACTCTCAGAGGCCAAGCTTGTCACCGGAAAAAAAATCGGCCGCGAAAAAATCTTCAGTCTTCATCCTGAGCCTCTTACAGAGCTGAAGGAATGGCTGTCCTATTATGAGAGGTTCTGGTCCAATAAATTGTCGATGCTTAAGCATTATGTAGAAGATGGTGAGGATGAATAGCCTGCTTTCCCGGCAGGCTGTTTTCATTTTAAAATGTTCACACTTAATAAGAGCCTTTCTTTCTTCAATTTCACAATCAACGAAACTTTTCCAATTCCCCGTTCGTATCTATACTATAAACTCCCAATGAGGAAGTGATAGAAATGAACAAAACCGAACGATATAAAGACGTATATAGTGATTTGAAAAAGAGGCTCAGCTGGAAGGTCACTGACCAGCGATCCATCATGATGATCGCCTCCCTTTATGTGACCGACAATCATGCCTTTGACGGCGTCCGCCTTGAGAAAATGGCAGACTACATCAAAAAGGAAGTAGGATTCTTTACCACGCTGCAATCCCATCAGCGATATATTTTTGCTGCCATGCTCGTCACTCGTTTTCAACATCCTGAAGAAACGTTCAAAGCCTTTATCGAAACATATAAAGCGCTTGTGGATGAGGGATTCTCCATGGGAGCGTATACCTATATTTCCGCAATGATTCTCGTCAGTGCAGGTGAAACCGCTGAGGATTCTTCATCCAGGGCAATGGAAGTATACAAGAGAATGAGGAAAAAGCATTTCTTTTTGACAGGGCAGAGCGATTATCCGCTTGCCATGCTGCTTGCTCAAAGAACACAGGACACAGATCTGCTGATTGACCATATCGAATATTTTTACGATAAGTTGAATCATTCCGGTTTCTACAAAGGAAATGACCTTCAGACGATGAGCCACATCCTTTCGCTCGTAGAAGAAGTCGATTCGGATGAATTGGTTTCACGCTGCACGGAGATCTTCGATAAATTAAAAGAAGAAGGCATCCGCCCGAAATCGATGTATTATCCCCAAATCGCCATGCTTGCTTTTTTAACAAATGGGAAAGACCACATAGAGGCAGTAAAGGAAATATGGGACTCACTAAACAAAGAGATCAGCTGGCAGAAGGATATGAACTTCATGATGGCCGTAACCCTGCACCTCAGCGACCAAATGGAGAACTCCTCCCTCCTGCAGACAAACCTTTCCACCACCATCGAAGCACTCCTTCAAGCACAGCAATCCGCCACCATAGCAGCCATCGGCGGTGCAGCGGCTGCATCCAATAACGGTAATTGATTGAAAGGGACGGGCCTTTAACGTGTTAAAGGCCCGTCCCTCGTTGCGTTAATGTGTGATAGTATGGGATAAATGATGACGATTACTATCAGGAGGTTGGTGTTATGAGGATTCGGGTTTCTGAAGACTTGGAACGTGCAGTTGAATTGTTTTCTTCTACTGAAGAAGGGTTTTTAGAGGTGCAGGATGATAAAGGTAAATCAATTGGAGTCCTCACCCTTGATGATATGAAAGAGATATTCCAAAAGGTCCAACTGGATCGTACGGTAGGTGAAATCTTTCATGAATTGTCAGGCACCAGACAAAGTTCCAATATAAGTTCCACGATAAAGAACGAATACAGCGAACTGCTTGAGAATGAGATTTTCACTGATATCATGAACTCTCTTTATGACGGCGTGTTCATTACAGACGGATCGGGCATAACCGTAAAAATAAATAAAGCATATGAGCGAATTACTGATTTAAAACCTCAGCAGCTGATCGGTTATCATATGGAGGAAATCATTAAGGAAGGCTATATTTCTAAATCCGCTTCCATCCAGGTAATTAAAGAAAAAAAGCCCGTTACACTGATGCAGACCATTCATAACGGCCGGAAGATCATTGTATCGGGAACGCCTATTTTCAATAAAAAAAAGGAGATTCTATATGTCATCAACAGCGTGAGGGACATCACTGAACTGTTGAAACTCAAGCTCCGGATTGAAGAGCTGCAAGAATTAAAGAATCTCCGGCAGAGTACAAAAGCAACCTTCATGAACGATTCATCACAATCATCATTCCATCATAGTGAAACAATGAAAAAGACATTCGAAATCATCGACCGAGTGGCGAAAACGGATGCAAAGGTACTTCTTCAAGGTGAAACCGGTGTTGGTAAAACATTGGTGGCAAAGTATATTCACGAACACTCAAACCGTACCGTTGGAAGCTTTCTGGAGCTGAATTGCAGTGCCCTCCCTTCAAGCTTAATCGAAGCTGAACTATTCGGGTATGAACCCGGGGCTTTCACAGGAGCTCTGGCAAAAGGAAAAAAAGGGCTGCTGGAAATCGCTGACAACGGGACTTTATTCCTTGATGAAATCGGGGATTTGCCCTTGGAACTTCAAGTGAAATTACTCAAGGTCATCGAAGACCAGGCTTTCATCCCGATCGGGGCTTCAAAACTGAAACAAATCAATGTTAGAATCATTGCCGCTTCACACAAGAATATTAAAGAGCTCGTAAAGAATGGAGAGTTTCGGGAAGACCTTTATTATCGATTAAATGTGGTACCAATCGAAATCCCTTCCTTGCGAGATCGACAGGAAGAAATCATCCCCTTGGCAGAGCAATTTCTTGAGGAATTTAATATAGAGTATGGCTTCAGCAAGAGGTTAAGTATTGAGGCATTGAATATCCTTCATGAATATAAATGGCCGGGAAATATCCGGGAATTGAAAAATTGCATTGAACGGTTAGTCGTCACATCCCCTACCGATACCATAGCTTCAGGGGATTTGCCTTATGAACTCGGAGAAATAAGCAACAAGCAAGAAGGCTTCCCGACTGATACGGAGATCATCCCATTAAAAGAAGCGGTAGACAGCGTAGAAAGAAATTTAATTACAAGGGCATTGAAGAAATACAAAACAACACGTAAAGCAGCCGAAGTATTACAAGTCAGCCAATCAACAATCGTACAGAAAATGAAAAAATGGGAGATTTGATTATATAATTAATCAGATCTCCCGTTTTTGATTCATTTACCAATCAACCCCTTCCCCCCCTACATTCCTCAGAGCCTTCCATTCTAACTTTTCTGAAAGTTGGCACAAAACTTGCATTACTTCTTACAAAGAGTTTTTTCTGAAAGCTAACTACGATTTCATAAATAAGAAAGGAGCACATCATCATGTCAGTATCCACATTTAAAATTGCAAACAAACTCATTACCGGGAAAGGTGCCATAGAAACCATCCCACATGAAATTCAGCGTCTGGATATCAAAAACCCCCTTATTGTAACGGATGAAATTTTGCAAAAAGCAGGCGTCGTTGATCAAATCACCCCATTCCTGAAAGGGCTTACTTGCGGAATATTTACCGGAGTAAAACCTGAGCCGGAATTTTCAGTAGTGCATGATTGTACAAACATGTTCAATGAAGGTGCCCATGATGGACTGATTGCCATTGGTGGAGGAAGTGCCATCGATATCGCCAAAAGTGTATCGGCTTATGCAGGCTTTGATGGAAAGCTCACGGATTTAGTAGGGACAGACCTTGTACCGAAAAAAGGCGCTCCGATTATCGCTCTTCCCACTACAGCGGGGACTGGATCTGAAGTAACGAATATTTCCATTCTTTCTGATAAGGAAGCTCAACTGAAAAAAGGAATCGTCAGTGATTATCTGCTGCCGGATGTCGCGATTGTGGCGCCTGAGATGACCTTGACGATGCCGCCTTCTGTTACGGCTGCAAGCGGTGTCGATGCACTTGTCCATGCAATTGAGGCCTATATTTCGGTGCACGCATCGCCAATCACGGATGCACTGGCGATATATGCCATTAAAATGATCGCTGAAAATCTGCCAAAAGCATACGCCAACCCTTCCCATTTGGAAGCACGTGAAAACATGGCAACCGCAAGCTTGATGGCAGGTATGGCATTTGGAAACGCAGGAGTGGGAGCAGTACATGCCCTCGCCTATCCGCTTGGGGGGCGTTACCATATTCCACATGGAGTAAGCAATGCCCTGCTCCTTCCTTATGTGATGGAATGGAATAAGATTTCATGCATGGAGCGTTTCCGTGATATCGGATCGGCTTTAGGTGAAAAAGTGAATCATTTATCGGACGCTGATGCTGCAGATCAAACCGTTCATGCAATGAAACGATTGTGCAGCTCAGTGAATATTCCATCTGGATTACGGGCCTTCTCCATTCCTGAAAGCGACATTCCGGAAATGGCTGAAGATGCAAGCAAGATTGAACGTCTATTAAACAATAACCCTCGCAAGCTGACAAAAAAAGAAATCGAACAAATTTATCAGGCTGCCTACTAGGCTGGTTTTATCTGAAGGATGGGATAAAAAAACTCAGAAAAGAGTCATATCTATTGTTGAAAAGGGGTATATAATATGTGGAAAAATCGTAAACATGGTGAGGAATCACCCTACATTCCATTGGGTCCATTCAAATTAAGGCTTCCATTTATCCATTATAAGTTCGAGTGGCCGGACTATTTACAGGGACTGCTCATGTGTGCAGTTGACTTAGCCGCCATTCCATTGATGATTGAACTGCTGGGGATGCCATTTGAAGTTGCTTTGGCCGTTGTGTTATTGAATGGTCTTCTCTATTTGACGCATCATTTACTCGGCGACCCGGTTGTTCCGGGTTGGATTACACCGGCCATCCCATTAATCATGGCTTATGTGTCAACGTTTCCAGAAGGTGAAGAGCGGGTGCACGCACTGATCGCCTTCCAGCTCACACTCGGACTCTTCTCCATTTTCTTAGGGGTGACGGGCCTTGCAAAGAAAGTAGTATCATTTGTCCCGCCGGCGATTAAATCAGGCGTCATTTTGGGTGCAGGGTTCGCTGCGGTCATTTCGGTCTTCCAGGTTGGCGGCCGTTTCGAAAGTTTCCCTTGGACAATCTCAATCGCTGTAGGGATTGCGTTCTACATTATTTTTTCCCAGCATTTCAATCAACTGAAAAATAAGAGCGCTCTATGGGGACTTATTGGGAAACTCGGCATTTTCCCTATCATTATTCTAGCAGTCATCATTGCCCCTTTATTCGGGGAGGCTCCATGGCCGACGATTGAATGGGGCCTGATCAATCCGGATTTCGGCACTCTTTGGAGTGAATATACGGTATTTGGGGTGGGCTTCCCTTCTGCCATGTTATTTGTGAGTGCTTTACCGACAGTACTCGCAGCCTATATTGTCTTATTTGGCGACGTCCTGCAGAGTAAGGCATTGATTGAGGAAGCGGATGATGTACGACGGGATGAAAAAATCGACTATAACCCAAACCGCGCTCATATGATTTTCGGGGGACGGAATACAATCATGAGTATACTTGGTCCTGATGTTACGATGGCAGGTCCCCTGTGGGCTGCCATGCAGGTAGTCGTAATCGAACGTTTCAAAGAAGGAAAAAAAGCGATGCATTCTCTCTTTGGGGGATCAGGCTCTTTCAGGTGGGGGACCAACACCGGCCTTCTATTGCTTCCGATTGTGAGTCTAGTAGAACCGATACTTGGAATTGCACTGGCTCTTACCCTATTAATACAGGGCTACGTCAGCGTCCGGGTAGGTATCCTCGAAGCCCGCAGCCATAGAGATCTCGGGATTGCAGGGATCATCGGCGCAGTGCTGGCCACCAAAGGAGCCACTTGGGGCTTTGCAGTCGGGATCATTCTTTGTGTACTCATCTATGGAAAGAAGTTTTTTAAAGGAGAAAATGATAAAATATTCACTAAAGATTTAGAAGAAGATGAAATAAAAAGGATTTCTTAACATTTGAAGAGGAGGCTGAACATGCAACACTACAATATGCTCATCAACGGTGAAGAAATAGGAAGCGATTTACCTAAGGTGGATGTGACAAATCCGGCGACTTCAGAGGTTGTGGCCACGATCTCCAAAGGAGGGAAAAGTGAAGCGGTGAGTGCTGTGGACGCGGCGTACAATGCATTCCTCGACTGGTCCAGGCAGTCTGTTTACGAAAGAAGCGAGCTCATCCGAAAATGGTACGACCTGATCAATGAACATAAAGAAGATCTTGCCCGTACCATGACAATGGAACAGGGTAAACCTTTGAAAGAGGCACTTGGTGAAATCCAATATGCCAACGGTTTTATTTCCTGGTATGCGGAAGAAGGAAAACGTGTATACGGCGAACAGATTCCTGCCACGCAGCGTAATAAGCGGTTGTTTGTTTCGAAGCAGCCTGTCGGGGTCGTGGCTGTCATCACGCCATGGAACTTCCCTGCAGCAATGATCACACGGAAAGTGGCTCCAGCCCTGGCGACCGGCTGTACCGTCGTTATCAAGCCGGCCAATCTTACACCATTGACCGCGTTGAAAATGGCCGCCCTTGCAGAAAAGGCTGGTATCCCGAAAGGCGTCATCAATGTCGTCACCGGTGATTCGAAAGCGATCGGTGACGCATGGCTCGAGGATACACGCGTGCGCAAGCTGACCTTCACCGGTTCGACCGAAGTGGGAAGACAGCTGATGAAGGGATCAGCGGACACCATCAAGAAAGTTTCCCTTGAGCTCGGCGGACATGCCCCGTCAATCGTGATGGACGACTGCGACATCAATAAAGCAGTCGAGGGCGTCATCGCCTCCAAGTTCCGCAACGCGGGGCAGACATGCGTATGCTCGAACCGTGTATATGTCCATGAGGATATAGCTGAAGAGTTCACTCAGAGGCTTGTGGAAAAAGTAAAAGAACTGAAAGTCGGAAACGGTCTTGAAGAAGGCGTCGACATCGGACCTCTCATCGATGAAGATGCAGTGGAGAAAGTCCAGAAGCATATCGACGATGCAGTGAGTAGAGGAGCCAAAGTGGCCGTCGGAGGAAAAGCCGGCCAAGGATTATTCTTCGAGCCAACCGTCCTTACAGATGTGAGTGAGGATATGCTGTGCATGACGGATGAAACATTCGGACCGCTTGCACCTGTCTCGACGTTCAAGACCCAGGAAGAAGCGATTGAACGTGCAAACGACTCCATTTATGGACTTGCCGCTTATGTATTCACGGAAAATATCACGAAGGGCATTGAGATTTGTGAACAACTCGAGTACGGAATCGTCGGTCTCAATGACGGCGTCCCTTCCACCCCTCAGGCTCCGTTCGGCGGGTTCAAGCAGAGTGGACTCGGACGTGAAGGCGGACATTATGGTATCGAGGAATATCTGGAGGTTAAGTATATATCGGTAGGATTGTAAGAAAGCTGTTCCATTCATAAATTTGGAACCTGAAAACCCCTGACACATTCATTGTGCCAGGGGCTTTTTATTATTTTTCAACTCTCTATTCAGCCAGGCTACTTTGTCTTACCTTCCTCTAAATCAAGCCAGGTCAACACCTCTTTCAGGATTGTATTGACCTTTTTACTCACATATTCATCGCCGTAAATGCGCTTCGCTTTCTCAAGATCCTCAAGGACCCCCTCTTCCAGATCAATAAAAGGGGCGTCCTCCTCCATCTCATTATAGAGCTCGATCATTGCCTCCAAACCTTCTTGCATCCTGTCGATGGCATCACTGTATTTTTCGGTTTCATCACTTTTCGCTCGCATCATATCACCCATCATTAGTATGTGTGGGAATTGCTGGGATTATACTTTATACAGCTAAAGGCCCGTCCCGCGATGCGTTAAAGGATAAAAGAACACCCGGCTTCCTTATTATAAAGGCACGCCGGGTGTAATGGTGTTCGTCTTATAGATAGCCTCCGCCAAATTTAGGATTCTGTCCCCATTTATTGGATTGACTCTCTCCTTCCAGGCACATGAATACGAGAATCACAATGGCTCCAACGAGCGGGATAAGGGAGATCAAAATCCACCAGCCGCTCCTGCCAGTGTCGTGAAGACGGCGGATCGATACGGCAAGTGACGGCAGGAAGACAAACAGGGAATAAAGTCCATATAACCATCCGTCTATACCCGCAGCCATTTCAATCACGAAGACCCCCATTGCGATTAGAAAGTTGACGAGCGTGAACATCCAGTACTCTTTTCTTCTTGCTCTATCACGAAAATTCACATAGTTCTTTATTACTTTCAAATACCAGCTCATGCTATTACTCCTTTTTTATGTATGTTTACTATTCTTATAGTAGTATAACATACCAGTGTCGAAGACTGTCGGAAAAAGGCGGGCATCATTTACCCTTCCCCCTTGAATTATTAGTATGCCGACACCCTTCAAGCCCAGTCCCTCACTGCACTAAAGGCTAGTCCAAACCACTCATTCTCTGGCAAACTTTCACATATCACTGGACAGCCAGGGGGTGGTACTATATATAATAGTAGAGGCACAATCAGAAAACGCTTACATCATGAGGGGGATTTTATGTTAGATGTACTAAACAAGATCAATTCATTTCTTTGGGGGACACCAAGTTTAGTACTGTTGTTCGGGACAGGCTTATTTTTGACCATCATGCTTAAAGGCTTGCAGTTCAAGAAATTATTTTACGCATTTAAGCTGGCATTTACGAAGGAACCGAAATCTGAATCTGCTGAGTCTGAAGGTGACATCAGTAACTTTAAAACATTGATGACTGCATTATCCGCAACCATTGGAAACGGGAACATCGCAGGTGTGGCTACGGCTTTGACAATCGGGGGACCAGGGGCCATCTTCTGGATGTGGATCGTCGGCCTTTTAGGGATGGCGACGAAATATGCAGAGGCACTGCTTGCGATGAAATACCGTGTGAAAAATAAAAACGGAGAGTATTCAGGCGGACCGATGTATTACGTTGAAAAGGGGCTCGGGAGCAAGTGGAAATGGCTCGCTGTTGCTTTTGCTCTATTCGGGGCATTCGCCGCACTTGGAATCGGGAACAGCGTGCAGTCGAATACGATTGCCGATGTCATGACGACGAGCTTTTCAATTAATAATTGGGTAACCGGGATTGTACTGGCTGTGCTTACTGCACTGATTATTTTCGGCGGTATCCAACGAATCAGCACGGTGGCTTCATTCTTCGTGCCAATCATGGCCTTCCTTTATATCGGCGGGTCACTATTGATCATCGGACTGAATTATGACATGATCGTTCCAGCTTTCAAACTGATTTTCCATTACGCATTTAATCCTGTTGCAGCTGCAGGCGGATTTGCCGGTATTGTCATCAGTGAAGCAATCCGCAGCGGTGTATCACGCGGAATCTTCTCAAATGAAGCCGGCCTTGGTACGGCCGCGCTGATTGCCGGGAATGCAAAAACGGATCATCCTGTAAAACAGGCCCTGGTTGCAATGACCGGGACATTCATCGTGACGATCATCGTGTGTACAATGACGGGGCTCGTCTTGATTATCACCGGTTTCTGGGATCCGACCGGCGGTGCCATTTCAGGTGTCCAGCATGCCGCTGACCTTGACGGCGGTGCATTGACGAGCGCCGCATTCGGACATGCCCTCGGGGTTGCAGGAGAATACATCGTTTCATTCTCCGTCATTTTCTTTGGGTTCTCGACGATTGTCGGCTGGTATATGTACGGTGAGAAGTGCTTCGAGTACTTGACCGGCTATCGCTATATTGCTTCGTACCGTTTGATTTATGTCGTTGCAACCGGGATGGGTGCAGTGGCGAATCTTGAACTGGTTTGGGCATTTGCAGACATGTCGAACGCCCTGATGATGATTCCGAACTTAATTGCCTTACTTCTTCTTTATAAGGTGATCGTGAAGGAAACAAATCATTACTTTAATGAGTATCTGCCCGGGCAGATGCAGTCTTATTCTAAAAGAAAAGCAAGTTAAGAAAAACCGTCACGGGTTCACCGGGGCGGTTTTCCTATTCATGCTCATTTATCTATATCCTCTAATAAATAAACCGTCTGCTTCCCTGAGAAATTTGAAGAAATAACTTTCTGGTTCTTTTCTCTTAATTTTCGAAATCATTTGACGACATCACATTAATGCGTTACAGTAATACATAACTTAAAATGAATATAATCCTTATCGAGAGCCAGGGGAGGAAATTGGTCCTGTGATCCTGCGGCAACCTGTTATTTTCTTATTTGAAAGTAGTAAGGTGCTAATTCCAACAGACACACAGTCTGGAAGATGAGGAAGAGATGATGCCTCTTCCTCTGGGAGAGGCTTTTTCTATTGAATTCCTCTTTTATTCCTGACTAAACAGATCGTTATAAAAACAATAAAAGGGGATGTTAAAGATGACAGAAGTTGGTTATTGGTTTATCGGTTTTGCACTTTTTTACACAGTCTTTCTTATTTTTGTAAGTCAGTTTTCAAGAAAGAAGGCTGTCGATGGGAATGGTTTCTTTGTTGGCGGACGGGGATTCAATTCCTTTTTTGTAGCAGTTTGCATTACTGGATTATTCTCGGGATCATCCTATATTGCGATACTCGAACTGAGCTATTTGACGGGTATATCAGCGATTTGGTACGGGGTGGCCGAGACCATTCACGTGTTGATCATTGCTCTGGTCCTGATTACCCCATTTAGAAAAAAAGCCCTTGTGACGATTTCAGGACTGCTTGGAGACCGTTATGGTGAAAAGGTCAGAGGGATCGCCGGCGCTATTACGGCGTTTACCTTCCCAATGTGGTCGGTCGCCACAGCACTTGCTTTTGCATCGGCAATGTCTGTATTTACCGGAATCTCATTGATTTGGTCCGTTACGATTACTGCGGTCCTTCTCCTCGCTTATCTTCAGTTTGGGGGAATGTGGTCAATCGGCTTTACACAATTGAGTAATGTGATCGTATTTTTCATCATGCTGGCGATTGGAACGTATGCATTCTTTATCAACCCCGGAGTAGAAGGAATTGCTTCGTTATTTAAAGAAAAACCTCAGTTTGCTTCTTGGAATGGAGCAGGAATACAAACCATACTTGCTTGGTTCGGTACCTTCTTGTTCAATGTGATCTTGGCTCAAGCTGCCTTTCAGATGGCGTTATCCTGTAAAACTCCTGAGGAGGGCCGAAAAGGATTATTATATGGTGCTGTTTTGGGCATTCCACTCATCATAGGTGCTGTTTTATTCGGTCTGGCTGCTCAGCAGGTGGTTCCGGGTCAATCCCAAGGCTTGGTAGCGATCCCACTTTACCTGATGGAGACTCTCCCTGCTCCACTTGTCGGATTATTTTTCCTCGGGTTCTGGGCTGCTGCCCTCAGCTGGGGTGCCCCGTGTCAATTCTCAGGGGCCACGAGCCTTGGGAGAGATACCGGAAAAGCCATCAACCCTAAAGCTACAGAGCTGCAGCTGGTTCGTTATACGAAGTGGTCCCTTGTGTTATTGACCGTATTAATGATTAGTTTCGCCTTAATTCGTTCTGAACAATCCGCTTGGTGGAATGTGCTCGCCTGGGTTACACGGAACTCGGCAACCTTCGCCCCCGTTGTAGCTGCTTTGTTCTGGCCGGTCGTTACAAAACGCGCTGCCCTCCTTTCTCTTTTTACAGGTTCATCTTCAGGGCTGCTCTGGTATCATCTGGGAGGTTGGGCGATCAATGATTTCTATCAGAATATACACCCTGTGTGGATCGGGATGATTATAAACATACTGACAATCGTGTCGATCAGTTTAATCGAAAATGCCGGCAAGCTGGAATGGATGGGTTCTATCAACAGCATTGGCGCGTATTCGGCAGCAGTATCTCTTTTGCTTGCTGTCACAGCGGCCTCGACATTCGGCTTTCTCTATAAAACAGGGCTGCTCGGCATTGTATTGACACTTATTGTATTGGGACTATTCACGACATGTATTAACTTCATCCAGAAAAAAGAAACAGCTGTAACCAAAAACGCAATCTTGAAAACAAGCTAAAAAAGCAACACCCGTTCCCCTGTATTGTTAACGATGCTTCTGATTAATAAAAAAGTCCTTAATAGCAAGAAAGCCTGCTTCCGGCAAACGGACGCAGGCCTTCTGTTATTCACGTTTTTTGACCAGTGAATGCCTATTCCGTTAAGGAATCGTCTCCACGCACTGATTAATCATACCCTTTATTTCTCTGCAATATAAATGATCTTTTCATGACTTCCTGACGGCTGCTTTCCTTCCACGAAGTCTGCACAGATGTTTATTTTAGAAAAGCCGATTTCCTTCAGGATCAGCCTGAGCTCCTCCACCCCATACCACCGAATGGCAAAACGCTGGAGCTCTGTTTCAATGAGACTCCCGCTTCTCCATTTTTCGTATTTCAGGTGAGTCACTTTTCGCTGATAGAAGAAATCCGCTTCGACGAGCTTGCTCTCCATCGTAATGGTGTCTCCGTCCGGAAGCGGGAAGACGGATGTATTCACCTTGCCGGTCTCAAATTGAGCGTCAGGAAGAAACACATCCATCATAAGTCTCCCGCCAGGTTCCAGGTGATCATGGAGTTTCCTTAACGCGTGCATGGATTCTTCACGGTCATCAATCAATAAAAAGGAACCACCAGGGATGATGATTGCTTCATACTGATGAGGCAAATCAAGAGTCTGTAAATTGGATTCGTAAAGCTCCGCCTGAAGCCCCCTCTCTTCCAAACGGTGTCTGCATGAGGCGAGCATTTCCGGTGAATCATCCATACCGTCCACCTTAAGACCGTTTGCCAATAAAGGGATCATGACCCTGCCAGAGCCGACCATAGCCTCCAGGATCCTGCCTTTTGTATCTCTCAACTTTTCCCGATAAAATTCAATATCCCCACTGAATGATTGTCCTACTTCTTTTGTCAGGTCATATACTTCTGTACAAAGCTTTCCATAGTGACTAAACGACATACTTGTTTCCTCCACGTTTATATAAATAAGAGCAGCAGATTGATTGCCGCACCTCTTCTCTCTTGCCGTACGGTTAAAGGGATCGAATGCCCGACAGGTTAGCCGAAGCGGGCAAATCCCATTACTTAAATGATATTTTTCTGAATTGCTTATACGACCCGGAAAAGTCTTCCTCACCCAGGACCATCAAGGTCGGCTTGACCTTCACACATTCACCAGAAGCAGCTGACCATTCCTCTGAAGAGGCGGCTACGAATACTTCCTGATTCATATACACCTCATTCATTTTTGCAGATTCAGGGTGGATGAGCAGGGCCTTTTCTTTTCGTTCATCTGAACCTGCATGGACGTATGGGCTGTCTCCAAGCACAAACTCTTCCACACCCGAATAATACGTATCGAACTTCCCTTGGGACGGCAGCTTCACATAGCATGAAGATAATGCTTCACCAGGTTTGAAGAATGCCTCGAGATCCACCGACTCTCCCGCAAACGTACGGCCGGAATTCTGTTCGATTTCGCAATAGAAAGCAAGAACGGGAACTTCCGGAAGAGTAAGCGCATATTGACGGAGGGTGACCCCCTTCATCGTTTCATGCTCTTTGAACACCGTGGTCACGGAAAGCCCGCTCCAGCTGTTTCCGTGCTCATCCTGCTTTGTGACAGGTTCCACGGTTGTCGGCTCTTTCAGCATCGAGTAGGGACTTACATTCATGAAGGTATAACGCACCCCTCCTCCCCACGGATTCCACCAGGCTTTCGGTCCCGGTTCCGGATACTGATGGTGAAGGAATTCTTTATTTTTATAAATCAATGAATATATTCCAGGATAATAGCCGGCTGCCGCTTTGAAGGCAAGCACGCCATTGTCCACGGTCCAGCCATCCTCATTCTCTACCATCCCGATTTCTTTATTACCTGTTACCAGCGCGGCTGTTTCGAGTGATGCCTGCTGACCTCGGGATTGGAATTGGCCTGTTAACCGATTCACTCCAGGTGTCCCGTGACAAAGTTCCACATTCACTTCTGTGACTTCATCCTTTTTCGTCACCCTTTGTTCCACACTATTCCCTTCACCCTCAAGGAATAGTTTTCCTTCGAGATAAGGTGTAAGCATAGACCGGAAAGAATAGTTCACCTTTCCACGAGCCGGGGTAATAAGGTTCCCATCAGCCGCTTCAAGAGTATAAAGCGGGCATTCTTCCATGCTGTCTGTATCATCGCCGAGAACGAATGACCTCCATTCTTTCCAGGACGGGGATGAATTGATCCCGACTTGGATCGGACCGAGGCATACTTCCTTCTGGGAAGGGACATGGTCGATCTTATATTCAATCGCAAAATGCCAATCATTTTTTCTCCCCAATGCACCTTCCGGCCACGCAAGACCTTTCGTTTCACCATTCGCTGCCGAGGTGAACAGCCAGCGTTCCGAGATTTCCTTATCACGGATATAGTCCATGAACGGCATCATGGCCTCATCGCCTGTGACCACGCCATCTTTTTGTGGAATGGCCATCCGCTTGAACTCGATCGGCAGCGGCTGGATCAGATAGAGCCGCTCTTTCGGTTCATCGGATTTATTCACGACTTCATGTTTGATTTCCAAGATTCCGGACCCGTATATCTTCATATACGTATTCAAAATCACCGATGAAAAAGTTACTGATTCCAAAGTGGTCTTCACGACAAAGGCCTCAGGGGTTTCAATGTACTCCACCGAAGTGGCTTCTTTCTTTGAAAACTCTTCGCTGAACGGCTTACCCAGTTTTGGTGTAAAAAGAGTCATCGGGTTTTGTTTGGAGTGCAGGGAACCGATTTTGACGAAATGATTTCTCTTTTCAATCTCGACAAAATAAGGACCGTTATACGCTGCCCAGTGCTCGTCGGTTTCCCCTCCGAACCGTGCGCCGAGTCCCGGGAATGCGAGTGTCAGCTTTGATTGGAACTCGAAGCATTCGCCGTCCTGTTTCTTGACTTCGATATTCACGTCTTCTGAGTAAAAACCATTTTTTAAAAGCTCGGCCTTAATGGGCACGGAAACCCTGCTTTTCCTCTTTAATTCAGTTGTAACTTCTTTTTGTTCCCACTTCAGGACCTTACTTTGCGGCAGTTTAACCGTCCACAGTGCATCGTCATCAAGCTGGCTTTCGATATCGACATATAGAACCGCTTTCTGATTCGGACGCCAATTCTTTTTTACGGTGCGTAAGTTCAGTCTGCCTGCCTGTTTAGGAAAAACACCCATTTTTAGTGGGAATAATCTGCCGTCAATTTCGATATTTGCCGACACCGCCGGATGTGTTTTCCATGGGCTTGGTTCCCGTTCTGGCAGTGTGAGGACAGCAGGATATTCACCGGCCCACTCGTTTTCCACCGTTTCCTTCCCTATGAAACTATGATTCACGACTTCCGTGGACATGCCCCAAAGGGAAACTTCGACTGGTGCATCCGTTTTGTTGACAACTCGATAAGTAACGGGCTGGTCTTCTTTTTCAAGAAGCTTAAAGTCCGGAAGCTTCATTTCCACGAGAAGATCCTGCGTTTCGATCAGGCGGATTCCTCGTCCTGTCCGTTCAAATTGGACGCGGACATACTCGTCCCCCGCCTCCCATTTGTATTCATAGTAAGTATGATCCCCATCCTTGATTCCGTCCGGTTTCACCTCGATGACACGCTGACTCGCACTATACCAGTCATGTTTATCAAAGAATGGCTTCAGCCAGTCGATTTGTAATACAGAAGGAATGAAATTCATTAAATGAGTGGTATCATCCCTGTCTTCCCAGAAGAACCCGCACTTCTTATAAAGCGGAACGGCTTTGGTATTGCCGGGCCACGTAAACAAGTCAAGGCGGGGCCACTTCAATTCAATCGTTTTTTCGAGTGCTTTCAGGACGAGCTGCTTCCCGATTTTCAATCCATGATAGTCCGGGTGGACATTCAAGAGCGGAATATACAGCGCACCTTCATCTTCACGGTATTGTGATAAGCCGCAGTACCCGACCACCTCTTCATCGACCATGGCCAGATATAGATGAAGATTCGTAGAGTTTCCCTCTTTGTCTATGACATCCTGCTCTGTTGTTACTGTGGAATCCCCGCCCCAGTTTTCCCGGCTTTCGTTCCACATCTTCGCGATCCCTTTCGCGAGACCTTCATGATATTCTACTATTCTTACTTTCTCTAAGGTTGTCTTCATAACTTCCTCCTACACTACGTTTTAATATGTCGAACCTCACACTTTTTTACTGCATTCGTAACTCCGTCGAAAATTTTAATCATCTTTGATCTCCTCCTTTTTTATTTTGGAAGGCTCTTTTATTGCCGCTTTTGATTTCCGTGCAAGACTTCGCTTTCCGCGGGCGGCCGGTAAGCCTCCTCGTCGCTATGCTCCTGTGGGTTAGAAAAGCGGATAGGCTTTGGTCAGAGGCGGGTGGCATAAGGCGAATCGGCCACGAAGGCGTTCTTTGCCTTCTTGGACGAGTTGACTTATGACATGTGCCTCTAAGCCTTGGAGCTGGACAAGTCTTACCTGTCTCGCTTCTCCCGCAGGAGTCTTCATCTTGTACTCCAATCAAAAGCTAGGAATAATTAATATCGCATTAAATTTAATGTCAGAGCCTCTTGGAAAAAATTACTTCCCACCCACAGTTTAAGATGTTATGCATGATAAGTAAAGAATATTCTAACTCTTTAGCGCAGTGCTGTATTGCGGGACGGGCTTTTAGTACTTTGGTGCAGCGAGGGACGGGCTTTTAGCGGGGGGAAGCGGTGAGGGCCCGTTGAAAAGCCCTCAGTCGTATTTAGTTAAATAATGGCTCATAGTCTGGAGCGGCCAGATCCATTTGTAGCTGTGGTAGTGGATATAGAATTTCCCCTTAAGGCCTGCTCCTGTCGGGTAGGAATCTGCCGGGGAAGTCTGTTCGTTATTGATGAGGTCCAAGAGCCTTCTCATTCCTTTTTCAATGGCATCGTCGGCTTGGTCGGATATACTGATGAGGGCATCAAGTGCCCACGCTGTCTGCGAGGCCGTACTGAAGGAAAGCGGAACGTACTTGTTTTTTTGATCGCTGTAGCATGACTCGCCCCAGCCCCCGTCACTTCTTTGAATGCTTTCGAGCCAACTCTTTGCCCTCTCGATGCTTTTATCTGTTGACTGCACTCCTGCAGCCTTCATCCCCGTGACAGCCGCCCACGTTCCATAAATATAGTGGATCCCCCACCTGCCTGGCCAGGAACCGTCCTCTTCCTGACTCAGCTTCAACCACCCAATGCCCCTTTTCATATTTGGGTGATCCTTTGTCAGTCCGGCCCGGCTGCCGAGGAATTCAAGGGTCCTTCCTGTCAGGTCTGCTGTAGAAGGATCAATCGCTGCCGCTTCTGCCCCGTCCAACGGAAATGAAGCAAGAATCCCTTTGGTCTTATTCTTTTCAAAAGCGGGCCAGCCCCCATCACGGTTCTGCATACCGAGCACCCAATCCACCCCCCTCTCCCAAGCTTGCCGGATCTCAGGTCTTTCGCTGGCTGAATAGGTGAGGGCGCGAAGCGCAGCTGTCGTATCATCCACATCAGGATGAATCGAATTGCTTTCAGAAAACCCCCAGCCCCCTGGAGTAACGGTTGGAATCTCGATGGCCCAATCCCCGAATTTATAATGCTGCTGTTTTAACAAGTAACTGACAGACTCCTTTACCGTCTCGCCTTCAAAGCCGACACCCGATTCTTGCAGGACATCGGTGATCAGTGCGGTGTCCCATACGCGTGAAGGGGAATTCTGGACATGAGGCCCGTTATCCGTTTGACAGATCATCTCCTTTAAACCGTTTATGGCATTTCTTATGACAGTGGAGTCTTCCTTATCTCCTGTCGACATCAACGCATAAATCATAAAAAAGGTAGTACTGAAATAACTCAAGTATGTTCCATCTGACTCTATCCGCTGCAACATATAATTGTGTGCAAACTGCCTGGCCTGTGTACGAAGGTAATCCGGCAAACCCGCAAGCTCCTTGATTCCCTCTTTTAGTTTCTCCAGAAGAAACATTCGGTTCTGGTCAGGTTCCTGGCTGCGCCCTGTATTCAGGAACAGATGCCTGATGTTTGGCGTTCGCGATGTCTTCAGATGATAGCGCCCATCCCGGAGTAGCAGGAACGGAGCGATATGCCCCCTTGCATAGCTGCTGAAATCCCAAAAGCTGATAGGAAATGCACCTGGAATAATCAGGACTTCAATCGGAATTGGCATCAGATATCGCCACTCATACTGACCATGAACCGCAAGCATCAGCTTCGTAAGCGTATGAGCCTCCTCCAGTCCCCCTTTCTCCTTGATGAACCTTTCCGCTTTTTTCAAACGAGGGTCTTTTTCATCTAGAAGGCCACTGAATCTCAACGCAAAGTAAGCTTCAATCGTAGCCGATAGATTCCCTTCTTCCTCATCCACGAACACCTTCCACGTCCCTTCTTCCGTCTGCATATTCAGAAGTCTTCTGACCAATTGATAGACAAGCTCATCTTCCTTCAAAAATAAAGAACGGATCAAGATGATCATATAGGCATCCGTCAGCAGACTGTTTTCAAAACAAAACGACCAGCTGCCGTCAGGATTCTGTTTCCGCCGAAGTTCTTCCACCATTTTATTGGCTGTTTCTTTAATTTCCCTTTTCACACGCAGTCCTCCCGCCCTCTTGTTAGGTGTCTTTGATATGTATATGTTTTTGCTGAGCTGGTTAGTAGCCTATAGGCAGGTGCTTAAAACATGATATCGTGCTTATACATTCATCCCACAAAAAAATGCCGAACCCTCATTCCATATAGGTTCAGCATTTATGACATTCCAATTTATTAAAATATTTCTTATGTCTATCCAGCTTATCCACCAATATACGACATCTCGATTTTACGATTCTTCTGGCTTTCTTCGGTGCGGACTTCAGAATAACGGTCCTCCCGCTTTTCCCAAATAGATTGGATCGTTGCAGCAATTTCTTCATCAGATGCACCTGAACGGAGCATGTCTCTTAAGTCATATCCTTCTGAGGCGAACAGACAGGTATAAAGCTTTCCATCTGTTGATAACCGCGCCCTCGTACATGAACCGCAGAATGTTTCCGTGACTGAAGAGATAAACCCTACCTCTGTATTGGTTCCTTTGTGGCGATATCTCTTAGCCACTTCTCCAAAGAAGTCCTGCTTAACAGGTTCGAGCTGATAATGCTCCTGAATCATATCAAACAGCTGTTTTTTTGAGACGACGTCTCTAAAATTCCAGCCATTCGTACAACCAACATCCATATATTCAATAAAACGCAGTGTAATGTTTTCTTCCTTAAAGAAACGAACCATCGACAATATTTCCTGATCATTTAACCCTTTCTTGACAACCATGTTCACCTTGACTTCAAGCCCGGTATCTCTTGCTGCGAAGATTCCCTTCAAAACAGCCGAGACACTCGTATTCATATTATTTATTTTTTTGAACACTTCATCATCAAGAGAATCAAGACTGACATTTACCCGGCATATGCCTGCTTCTTTCAGCGCTTTCGCATGCTTTGCCAGGAAAACTCCATTTGTTGTTAACGTGACGTATTTAATTCCATCCATCGCCGAAAGACGTTTAACCAACACCGGAAGATCTTTTCTCAGCAACGGTTCCCCGCCGGTTAAACGAATCTTCTCCACTCCATATTCCGCAAATAATTCCGCCAAGCGGACAATTTCCTCAAAGGAAAGAATTTCATCTTTTTTCATAAAGGGATAATCAGCCCCGAAAATCTCTTTAGGCATGCAGTAACTGCATCTGAAATTACAACGATCCGTTACTGAAATTCTTAAATCACGCAACGGTCGTTTTCGGGTATCGAGAACATTCTTCATTTTCTCGCACTCCTTACTTTTTGTACCGATTTGTGTTCATCTTAACATGAAGAATCAGTGCTCATTATGATGTTTGTCACAGTCCTCCCTTTTAAAGATTTCCAAATCATGGACTGTATTCACATTTCTAAAGGATACGCCCGCATTTTTCCCCATCTTTTTTTCCTCAATATAGTGAACATCTATCTTCTCCACTAAAGACTGCATCCTGTAGTTTCCTGTAAGCAACTGCTCATAAATCACATCTTTGAGAGAATAATGATACGCTGCAATCAAAAACTGTTTTTTCCCCTCAATGATGGGAATGATCGCTTTGCACCCTGTTCCATCAGCCTCAATGATTTGCTCTATAATGGAGGAATTGATATAAGGAACATCAATCGGCAGCAGAACATACCATTCAACCGGTGCCATTTCTGACATAGCGGTATACATTCCTCCAAGCGGCCCACTTTCTTCGAAGGATGCATCATCCACTATGACAGTCATTCCGGCTACAGCTTTATACTCTCTCTCCAGTTCCCTATTTGTGACCAAAACACAGCTCTCTACAGCTTTCTTCATCGCTCTTATTGACCATTCATAAAAAGGAACTCCTTTATAAAGGGCAAATCCTTTATTTGAACCAAATCTTCTTGACTTGCCTCCTGCGAGAATCACGCCCATCACGTTCTTTCTATCCATAAAGTGTAAATCTTCCTTTCCAGAATATAGTTGTAAACGTAAGCATAACATGTTACTTTAAATGCAATAGTGATAAAAGTTACATGTAAAATACATGTTATCTAGTAAATGTTATTGGTACTCAAATTTAGGAGTGGTGATACCTTAATGGAATTGAATAAAAAAAGAAAAAGCGACCTTTCCACTGTTTCAGAGGATTTGGCTTCTTTATTACAGTCAATCGGAACTCCACGTAAAATAAAAAAAGGGACTTTTTTATTTCAAGAAGGGGAAGAAGCAGCTGAATTATATCTGATTAAATCCGGGATTTTTCAAATTAGCAAGCTGAGTCTTGAAGGCAAGGAATTGAACATGCGAATATGTAAAAAGGACGACTTTATTGGAGAATTGACGCTTTTCTCTGATGATGCCACTTACATGTTAAGTGCATACACATTAGAAGAAGGAGAAGTTCACGTCATACAAAGAGATACGTTAGAAAAAAATCTAATCAACGATGCCCCCCTAACCTTCGAATTTATGAAATGGATTTCAACTCATCTTAGAAAAAACCAATCAAAAATCCGTGATTTAGTCATGAACGGAAAAAAAGGCGCCCTTTATTCCACCATTATCCGTATTTCAAACTCTTATGGGATTAAAAATGAAAAAGGAATTCTTCTCGATATTCATCTCACCAATCAGGAATTGGCCAAATTTTGTGCTGCGACGAGAGAAAGTGTGAACCGCATGCTGAGTGAATTAAAGAAAAAGAATATCATTGATTATACATCTGACGGCAGGATCATCATCCTGGATCTAGAATACCTCAGGGAAGAAATCGGTTGTGAAAACTGTCCAATTGATATTTGCAATATAGATTAAGAGAATATGAGGCGGTCTCAACGTAAAGTTGAGGCCGCCTTTTTATATTCCAATAACTGTGAAAAGTGTCACAGTTATTTTTCAGGGATTCTTTTATAATGATGAAAATGCATTGATTAGAGGGGGAGAAAGAATGCATAAGCAGGATTATCTGCTTTACCTGAAAAGTCTCAGCTTGTTTCAAGACATTGGGAATAGTCAACTGAAAAGGATAGTGGAAGCTTCAAGCATCATAAAAAAAGAAAAGGATGACATTATTTGCTTACAAAAGAGAAACACGATGATCCTCATATTATCCGGTTCTCTTCACGTTCACATGAAAGAATCCCAGCATTCTCAATATAAAATGGGGTCATTAACAACAAATGATATGTTTATGCCGAGTGTCTTTCTTCAATATCATAAGAATGGGGACTCAATTAGTCTCGAGGTGAGAGAAACCACAATATATATGGAAGTCCCTCTTCCATTAATCATCAACATATCGGACCAGCATCCGTTGCTGCAAAGAAATATATTGCGGTCTTTTCATAAAAACTTGAAAAGCTCTTATGAAGAAATTGTGAATTTAATGAGCTGAGGAGTTTCTCATGTGAAGTTTCTTTGTCTCGTGTGATGAACTTCACAACCTTATCCGTGCACCGTTGTTAGGATATGGATATAGATTTTCATTTTTATAGGATTGAAAGGAGAATCATCCAATGAAGAGTACAAAAATCCAGCTGCCTCTTCAAACATCAAGTCTCATCGCCGGGTTTATGGTATGGGTGCTCATTTCTTCACTTATGCCGAATATTCGTCAGGATATTGATTTAACGAACGGAGAAGTTGCCTTAGTAACCGCGATCCCGGTCATTTTGGGAAGTGTGCTTCGCATCCCGATCGGATATTACACAAATCGTTTCGGTGCCAGATTAGTCTTCACGTTAAGCTTTATCGCGTTATTATTCCCTGTATTCTACATCAGTCAAGCTGACTCACTCTCGGATTTAGTCATTGGAGGTCTCTTGATAGGGATAGGAGGAGCGACTTTTTCAATAGGGGTAACCTCTCTACCTAAATATTATCCTTCAAGCAAGCACGGATTCATTAACGGAATATATGGATCGGGTAATATCGGTACTGCGGTAACCGCATTTGCCGCCCCTGTCCTCGCCAGCTCATTTGGATGGGTGACAACGGTCCGCTTCTATCTTGTCTTACTGTTAGCTTTTGCTATTTTAAACTTTGTATTTGGTGATCGCAAAGAAAAGAAAGTGAATGTTTCAATCGTTAAACAGGTAAAAGAAGTATACCGGAATTCAACGTTATGGGCGTTATGTTTATTTTACTTCATCACTTTTGGATCTTTTGTCGCATTCACCATTTATTTACCAAACTTCTTGGTGAATGAATTTAATTTAACACCGGTTGACGCTGGTTTACGTACGGCAGGCTTCATCGCTTTATCAACATTTATGCGCCCGATCGGCGGATGGCTGTCTGATAAATTCAATCCGTATTTCATCCTGTTGTTTGTCTTCGGGGGATTAACATTTTCAGGTGTATTATTATCTTTCTCTCCTACGATTGAGTTATATACCACTGGTGTATTGACAGTCGCGGCCTGCGCGGGGATTGGGAATGGAACGATCTTCAAACTGGTCCCGCTCTATTTCACCAAACAGGCGGGTATCGTAAATGGTCTTGTGGCGGCCATGGGAGGTCTGGGAGGATTCTTCCCTCCATTAGTGTTAACAACCGTCTTCAGTTTGACGGGGCACTATGCCATCGGATTCATGGCTTTATCCGAATTCGCCCTTCTCAGTTTTGTCATCGTATTATGGATGACGTTCCGTGAAAAATTAAAGCTGGAAAATAAAGTACTTGAAAACACTGCCCAGGGAATGATGGTCACAAACGAAGAGGGGGTCATCGAACGGGTAAATCAGGCTTTCACTAAAGTAACCGGCTATGAAAAAGAAGAAGCCGTTGGACAGAAACCAAGTATTCTTCAATCCGGCCGGCATGATCAGCATTTTTATTCAGCTCTGTGGAATGAATTAAAAGATCAAGGATATTGGCAAGGTAAAATCTGGAATAAACGAAAAAATGGAGAAGTCTATTTAGAGTGGCTGACTATATCAGAGGTTTGCAATGATGCCGGCGATGTAAAGTATTATGTGGGACAGTTCAGCGATATTTCGGAAAGCAAAAGAAAAATCAACTAGCTTCATTGAAGCTGTTCCCTATCAACAGGGAACAGCTTCTCTTTACTTGATCAAAGGTTGATGAACGAATCGATCCATTGTTCGAAGGCATCCAGTCTTTCAGCAGTGAATGCAGGAAGGTGATAGCCGGGCGGCAAGGAAAGGTGTGAATGCAAAAAGACCGCTTGAACATTTTCCAGAGAGTCAAGAAGGGAAAAGTCTTCTTGATTTCGTATACAAACGATTTTGGGATAATTTTTTTCTTTGTATCCTTCAACCACCAGCACTTCAACCTTAATTAATTCATAGATTCGAAGGATATCATCGAAATCATAGTCTCCCAGCTGGAGAGATACGCTGAAAATACCGCCCCCTTCAACTCCGGCAAGAGTGGCTCCAGATTTTAGATGACGGTCACTATCCGTCCCCGGTACAACATCCGGTGCACCGTGGCTATGATGCTTTACCGATCCGGTCTTTATTCCTTTGCTGGCTGCATAAGTAATCACATTCGAAGAAACCGTAGTCTTTCCGCTGTTTTTAAATCCGACAACTTGAATCACTTTCATACACGTCAGCTCCTTTCTAAACCATTTATGTTACGATAACGAATACACAGGAATCAACTCAATATAAAATCTAAGAGGTGTCAAAATATGAGTGAATTTACACATTTCAATGGACAGGGCCGCGCCAAGATGGTGGACATCACCGCTAAAAATGAAAGCAGCCGTTATGCAAAAGCACGATCGAGCATTACAGTAACGAAAGAGATTTACGACAAAATCGTAAACGATGATTTTAAAAAAGGAGATGTACTATCAGTCGCACAGGTTGCTGGGATTATGGGGGCTAAACAGACTTCCTCCATCATTCCGATGTGCCACCCCATTCCGATCAGCGGTGTGGATATCTCCTTTGACTGGAAAGAAAAAAACCCGCACTACGAGCTGGTGATCACCACCGAAGTAAAAACGAAAGGCAGTACAGGTGTGGAAATGGAGGCATTAACGGCTGCATCCGTTACCGCCTTGACAATCTACGATATGTGCAAAGCTGTCGATAAAGGAATGGTTATCGGAGAAACCTATCTTCTTGAGAAATCCGGCGGAAAAAGCGGTGACTTTTTAAGAGAGTCCTGATATGTTGAAGTACCCCACAGGTTGTTCCAAACTCCTCTGGGGTTTTTTGACCTATATCTCCTTACGTCCATCCAGCCCTTTCACCAGAAACAATAATAGAAAAGACAAACCGATGCTTACTCCTGCATACTTCCAGGCTAAATGACTTTCCCCTGATTCGATGGCTACGTAAATGGCCGTTGAGATCGTCTGCGTTTTTCCAGGTATATTCCCTGCAAACATGAGAGTCGCCCCGAACTCCCCCAATGCTCTTGTAAAGCCGAGAATGACCCCCATGACGATCGATCGTTTGGCAAGCGGCAGAACGACGTGGTAAAATGCTTTCCAATTGGAAGCGCCATCTACTTTTGAAGCCCCGACAATGTCACGATTCACTTCTGCAAATCCTGTTTTCACAGACTGATACATAAGCGGAAACGACACAATCACGGCAGCTATGACTGCTGCAGACTTAGAAAAAAGGATGGTTTGTCCGAGAAGCAGTTCGACCGTCCGTCCCACTGGACTATTCATCCCGAATATAAACAGTAACAAAAAACCAAGTACAGAAGGAGGAAGAACAAGCGGCAAAAGATACACAGTCTCCAAAACACTGCTGCCCCTGCCGTCTGTCATGACAGTTCGATAGGCTGCCAAAACAGCAAGTATTAATGAAACAGCCGCCGCTATGCAAGCAACCAGTATAGACAATTGGATAGGAAAGAAAAAATCACCGTTCACTTATAACACCTGCTCCTCTTATTCTCCGATATTGATAAATCCTTCTTTCTTAAATATCTCCTTCGCTTCCTTTCTCTCTAAAAAGTCGAGAAATTCATCTGAGACATCTTGATGCTTACTTCGTTTCACCCTTGCCCCGTAGTAGCCTGTATCTTCTTGTGGATACTCTTCAAAAAAATCAATTATGCGTAAATCCTGTTGAAATTCAACATCACTGTTATAGATGAATCCTACAGAAGCCGCCCCTTGATCCATAAGCATAAGCAGGTGACTCGCATCCTTTCCATAAATAAGACGCGACTCTGCTTCCTCCCATTGCCCGCTCTGTACCAGTAGTTCTTTCGCATATCTTCCGACAGGTACTGTGGCAGGGTTTCCGATGACTACTTTTTCATCCGACTTCCAGACATCCTTAAGTGACTTAATCTTTTCTGGTTTGTTCGTGACAGCCACTACTCTATTCCCTACTAATCTATCGCCTCTATCAACCAGTCCATCCCGATAAAGGGATTCATAATCGTCCTGAGAAGCAGCCAGGAAGACATCGATCGGGGCACCCTGTTCTACTTGTTTTCGAATCGCACCGGTAGAACCGAAATGAAATGATAATTTGACTTCTTTATGCTCTCTTTCAAACTGGTGCTGCAATTCCAGCAGACTGCTTTTCAGACTCGCTGCCGCACCAATCGTTATAACCGTATCGTCTTTCTCGTCTGACTGGCATCCTGCCGCTCCGGCAAACAGGATGATCAAAAAGAGATATTGCAAGATTTTCTTCTTCATGATTTATGTTTACGTAACTCATGAAGAATATGGTCCATTTCAGGGAGGATCAACTTTTCCATTGCAAGTTTTACAGCACCGGTGGAACCTGGGACGGAAAAGATTGCTTTCTCATCCACCACTCCTGCAATGGCCCGGGAAAGAATGGCCGGAGATCCGATATCTTCAAAATAGCTGAGAGCCCTGAAGATTTCTCCAAACCCCGGTAATTCTTTCTGCAGAAATGAGCGAACCACTTCGATCGTCACATCTCTCATTGAAATACCGGTTCCCCCGTTCAATAAAATGGCCTGCACTTCATCATTTGCCAAACCCCGCTTTATCGCTTCCCCGATCAACAGTTCCTCATCTTTCACGATTTCCCGTTGAACAATAGGATGACCAGATTGTTCCAACATTTGTATCATACAATCGCCGCTCTTATCTGTTTCCTCGGTGCGGGTATCACTTACCGTAATGATCATGACATTTATCTTTTTCTCTGCTGCAGACTTCATGCCGATTCCCCTCCTGCGATTTTTCTTTATTGTATCATGATGATTCGTTTTCACTTGTGAAAAACATCACGGGAAAGCCTTTCGATTTTTCACGGAATGTTCTTAAAAAAAGTGAGGCGCATCACATCCTCCCCCATTCTTATTTTGTAAGCTTAAAGTAAGCTTTAACCACTTGAAGGAGGAGAAAACCAATGCTTGGATGCCATCACATGTCTACGAACCATCAGCCAGAAGAACTATGCGAAGCCTTACAGATGTTAAGAAATGAACATATACAGTTAAATGAGCAAAAGCTGGATTTATTTGAAGAAGCCGGCGGCCTCATGAAAGAAAGTTCACCCGAAAAACGCATGGAAAAACTGACAGAGCTGCGCAGTAAAGTCAAAGCCTTTATGAAAGCACTCGAGCCTCATTCCCAAAAGGAAGAAGGACACTTGTTTGAATTAATGGCTTCATATATTGGCCGCAGCCACGGTCCAATTGTCGTGATGGAAATGGAACATGATCAGGCGAAGGAATTAATCTCAGCTTTCCTCAAGGAAACGGAAGTGATGAGCGGCGATCGGGAATTCGTGCACGAAACATGCAAGCTGGTCATTGAAGCACACCATGTACTCACTTCGCACTTTATGAAGGAAGAACAGATATTGTTTCCAATGGCACAAAACCTATTGTCCGAGGATGAAAAAGAGAGATTATTAGAGGCTGTTAGAGAGGTGTCTAAATAGGCTGGGCAGTTGTAGCGATCATGAAAGAGGCTAGGGCAAAAGTGTCTAAGTCTAAGTAAAACCCTATCTAATTAGCCCTCTAAGAGTCAAATTAGGCAGGGTTTTTACTTGTTCAAATATACATCTGGATTTTAACTCTTTCCAGCGGTTGATTGGAGTGCAAGACGAAGACTCCTGCGGGAAGAGTAGCTTATAAGAAAAGCGGAAGGGCTTTGAATAGAGGCGGGTGGCATAAGGCGAATCGGCCACGAAGGCGTTCTTTGCCTTCTTGGCCGGTTTGACTTATGTCATGTGCCTCTAAGCCCTGCAGCTGGACAGGTGAGACCCCGCAGGCGAAGCCGAGGAGGCTCACGGGCTACCCGAGGAAAGCGAAGTCTTGCACGGAAATCATTAGCGGTATTAAGAAGCTTTACTGAAATTGTTCTTCTGTTTGTTGCAGCTTTTTAGTTTTGTCCCATCCCCTTATTTTCACCCACCGCTTACTGGAGGAATAAACGCTACGACATCGCCGCTTTTAACCACTGTGTCTTCTGTTGCATACTCCTCGTTAACGGCGATCATTGCACCGTTAAGACTGAGAGAGTGATATGTTTCCCGCAGCTCCTGTTTAAGACCTGAAATAGAAAGATTGTCAGCTTCTATCTCTATCTCACTCTTCCCTGTTTCTTCACGTAATCCAGCAAATAATAGAATCTTGATCATTGCATTCTCTCCCTTTTTAAAGATGAGGCCGGCCTGATGGATACGGTACGGTTTCCTTTTGGTTTCCGATCCATTCCTCCCCGGATTCCCAATGTTCTTTTTTCCAAATTGGAACGATATCTTTAATTCGTTCGATGGCATACTCATTTGCTTCATAGGCAGCTTTACGATGCGGCGAAGAGACGGCGATGATCACGGCAATATCGGAAATTTCCAATCTGCCGATACGGTGGGAAATCGCCATTTTCGTCCCTGGCCACTTCTCTTCCGCTTCTTTTCCTATTTGGGCAAGCATCTTGGCTGCCATCGGTTCATAAGCCTGATATTCCAGGTAGAGAGTACGTTTGTC
Organism: Bacillus sp. Marseille-Q1617; assembly: GCF_903645295.1. Taxonomy (NCBI): domain Bacteria; kingdom Bacillati; phylum Bacillota; class Bacilli; order Caryophanales; family Bacillaceae; genus Bacillus; species Bacillus sp. Marseille-Q1617. Next base: position 958,886 of record NZ_CAHJXM010000001.1, on the reverse strand, counting down.
TTTGGTCCACTCTCTTACGGTACCGATAAATGTAGTAATGGCACCGGCTTCTCTGCGTTCTACTTTTTTTGTGATTTCTTCTAAAGAAAGCGGCTCTGATTTCACTTCAAATAACTCCATCATTTTCACTCCTCCAATGAACTCTGCTTTACTCTTTATCTATTAACATCCGAGATTGGCCTTCTTGATTTTCCACGAGGAGGATTTGGACTGTCATGCCTTCTTCATAACCCCTTGTTCCTCCAGGTAAGACGATCAGTGCATTCGTGTCAGCGAGTGAAGCGACAGCGCTTGATTTATCAAGTCCCGAGGGATAAGCCATGATTCTGCCATTTTCAAATCTGATACTTCCCCGGACGAAGCGGGTAAATGGATTAGGCTTTTTGAAATCGCTGCCCAAGATCCCTGTCACAGACTGAAGAAATGGTGCTGGACTATGAAGAAACTTTCTGATGACAGGTCTTGTGAGGAGCTCAAATCCTACATAACAAGCTGAAGGATTACCCGATAATCCGAACAAAAGCTTCCCGTCTTTTTCCGCGACTGTCGTGACGCTGCCGGGCCGCATGCCGATTTTATTAAAGAGCACCCCCGCTTCCATCTCCTCATAAATCTCAGGCAAATAATCATAATCACCGACTGACACGCCCCCTGTCGTGATGAGCATATCCACCTGTTGGAGAGCGGACACCACCTGCTGGTAGCAGACCTCGAATTCATCAGCGAATTGACCGAAATAAACAGCTTCTCCTCCTGCCCTTTCTATTTGAGAAAGAATCATATAAGTGTTACTGTTTCGTATTTTACCAGGTTCTAATTCATCGCCTACTTCCAATAACTCACTCCCCGTTGCCAGCACACCGACTCTCGGTTTGACGCTGACAGGTACTTCCTTGTATCCGAACGTTGCAAGGAGAGCTGCAATCCCGGGGTTGATATACGTTCCTTTTTTAGCAAGCACCGTTCCCTTTTGAGTATCTTCGCCTCTGCGCGAAATATTATCTCCTTCATTGCAGCCACGGTTGATCCTGACGAAATCTCTTCCCTCCAGGCTGAAAGATTCCGCAAGCTCGAGCATGACCACGACATCACACCCGGCAGGTATCTTGGCCCCGGTCATGATCCGAACTGCTTCCCCCCGCTGTACGACTCCTTTATGTACACTTCCAGCTCCTATTTCTGCGATTACTTCAAGTGTGACCGGCGTTTGTCTTGAAGCTGTCTTCGTATCGATTGCCTTTAAAGCAAATCCATCGTAAGGAGACTTGTCAAAGTGGGGGACATCGTGTTTTGCCGTTAAATCCTCCCCTAGATATCGTCCATATACGTGCTCGATATCCACCCTTTCCACTTCTCCTGCCGGTGACCGCTTCATCACCCTCTGCACAGCATCCGTTACCTTAATAGGCGTCCGTTTCTCTACCATTCCAGTAAATCCCCCGTTCTTATCCGATAATTTTATAATACATTTTCTTTGCTTCTTCCATTGAGTTTGTTCCATGGACCAAGGTCCTTCCCTCTTTAAAAAATACAAACCGGTATCCTTCATATTGAAGAGATAGCAAGTAAGGATTTATTTTTGTTTCCCCTAAAGATTGAATCGTTTTCTGAAGTTCACTAAGGTTCCGTTCTTGAGGTGACCGGATCAGCACTGTATTTCTTCCGCATAGCACCATGGACTTCGTTTGGTTTTCATATTGTAAGTATGGATAGGTTGGATGCTGTCCGCAGGAAGGGCAGTCAGACTTCTTGGCTTTTTTCGTTTTCATGCTGTATTGCTGGTTATTCCACAAGTCAAATGTAATCAAACTCCCCCTGAGGGCTTCTACATCACCCACCAGGAGCTTGAACGCTTCTGTGACTTGATATGCGGCCACCATTCCGACAGCTGGTGCGATGATACCGGACGCATCGCATGTTGCGCCCCCCATCGGCAGGCGGTCCAGTAAACAGTTCATACATGCGGTTTTTCCGGGGATGACCGTATAACTCATCCCTGTACTTCCCACACATGATCCGAAGATCCAGGGAATGTTATATTTCTGAGAAAGATCGTTGATCATCATTCGTGTATCAAAGTTATCAGTTGCATCTATAATCAAATCCACATCGTGGAGGTACGGGAGAAGGGTTTCTGCGGTTGCCTCCATTACGCGGCCATTAATTGTGACTGAGCTATTGATTTCAGTTAGTCTGTTCTGGGCAGCAACGGCCTTAGGCATCTGTGCTGTCACATCTTTTTCCGTATACAGCTGCTGCCGCTGCAAATTGCTCCACTCCACATAGTCATGGTCCACAATCGTCAGTTTTCCAATCCCGCTCCTAACCAACGCTTCAGAGCTTGCTGAACCCAACGCGCCTGCACCTATGACAAGCACATGTTTCTTGGTTAATTGCTTCTGCCCTTTTTCGCCAATGGCCGGAAACAACTCCTGTCTTGAATAACGGTCATTCATTGCATACTCCCCTTTTTAAAAAAGCCTTCTGGCGTAATAAATGTCACAGTGCTTCTCTTCTTTATCTACTATAATAAATGGTAACGATACGATAGTAAGTGACAAAGTTCACAGGAGGGGAAAATCATCATGTTATCAATCAAGCTGCATTCCATTACTGCAGATCACTCGATAGAACAGGCATTAGTGAAGCTAGGTTTTAAAAAACACGGAGGAAACTATATATGCAAGAATAGCAAAATACATTTAGAGGCAGAGGCCGATTTTATAAATAGAACCATAGAAATCAGCTTCTCCCCCCAATTGAATCTGGAAGAATACAAGACGGTTCATCTTCTGTTTATTGAACTCATTAAAGAGCTCGACGCTCAGTATGATGATTCCGGAAGCCTATTGGGTTACCTCTCGGAAGGGACCGGGGCTTATATATTGACCAACTGGGAGCAGTGGATCTCCTTTCTTCAGGAAGCCAAGTTCCGTACCCTGGAAGGTAAAAAAGTAAGGGTGCTGGATGAAGCAGGCAAAGAGCTTGCTGCCGGAATGTTTGTGAACTATAGTGCTGATGTCTCTTCAAACATAAAGGAGTGCACCGTCATCACTCTGTTTGGTGAAAGAACATATAAAGGCGACAATTTGAAGGTTGAGGCTACAAATGAATGGTAGCCTCAATAATAAAAGAGCATCCCGAGAGCTTTTAAACTTTCGGGATGCTCTTTTTACTTTTGAATTTTATATCAACTTTTGATTTTTAAATTTTAATCATTGAGGCAAAGCTTATTTATTGTACTCTTGTTTTCTCCATTGCCAATACGTGAGGAAACAGACGAGTGAGGAAGTAGTCCCGATTGCTGTATACAGCCATACGTGCTCATACTCTTCGCCGTAGAACGACTCGATTGTCCATTGGAGCATCACAACGTTTACGGCTAATGTCAGAAAGATGATGATCCAATATTTTTTACTCCCCATGACGGACTTTCCTTCCGACTGCATACACCACTCCATCTTTTACTTCCAGTTCGATCAGAGGCAGTTCACGCTGAGGCGGACCCGCTAAAGGCTGGCCGTTATCCACACTGAAAAACCCCCGGTGACAAGGACAGAGCAGGACGGATTCTTCTTTTTCATAAAACACCGGGCACTGAAGATGTGTGCATTTATTATTGTATGCTTTCAGTTTTCCTTCTTTGGTATGAACCAGGATTGCAGGCTCATCATCAGTCGGATAATTAAAATTCATTGAACTGTCTTTTGGCAGATCTTTTAATTGTGTAATCATCTTCCGGTTCGTGTCGTCTTCTTCTCTATTCAGGGCAATCGCTGAAAACGGAAGAGTCGCTAACCCCAGCGTGATCGATGCCCCCACTGCAGACTTCAGGAAAGCCCGACGATTGTATTTCAGGTCATCATCACGGTTCAGGTTATCGATTAGATGAATCATTTCATCCTTGGTATCTTTACTGTTGCGTTTGTTTTTATGATCTTGAGGCATAGGTGACGTCTCCTTTCGCCTTATCTTGACTTAATCTGTATATACTCCAAAGAATTCCGGAACGTAATCCCACTTGTTTCCTTCCTGTGGTTTCTTCCCTTCTACGAGGTTCATCTGGGATCGCTTTCTGCGAAGCTGCTGCATTTCATCAAAATCGATAAAGCGAATTGCGTCACTCGGACAAACAGATGCACACATCGGGGCAATATCATGTTTTGAGCGATCGTAGCACATATCGCATTTGTACATTTTGTTTTCTTCAAAATCAAACTTCGGTATTCCGAATGGACATCCAAAAGTACAATTACGGCAGCCGATGCATTTTTCTTCCATTGCTGAAAGAACGACCCCTTCTTCTGTTATTTGGATGGCATTTGCCGGACAGACACGCGCACAAGCGGGATCTTTACATTGCATACAGAGCATTGGATACGTCTGGCGGCTTTCCATGAAATCAACATATTCCACATAGTTTCTTTCTTTTGCATCATGATCACCGCACTCGCGGCAAGCCGCTTGGCAGGCCCGGCAGCCAATGCACCGTTCAAATTCCAGATACATGATTTTATTCATTCATCCCGACTCCTTTCTTAATGTTGTTTCTCAAGCTTCAAGGCGCACACTTTAAATTCTGGCATTCTAGAAATGGGGTCTAAACATGGATTCGTCAGCTGATTGACCGCTAATTCCTTCCCCCAGTGATACGGGACAAATACTGTATCCCTTCTCGTCGCCTTGGTTAATTTGGTTTTTACAATCATATGTGAGCGGGGGGTGATCAATTTCACCAAATCCCCATCCTCTAATCCGTATTTACTTGCAAGTGCCGGGTGCATTTCTGCATATGGTTCAGGACATTGCTCCATCAGGAATTTGACCCTTCTCGTTTGGGCCCCGGATAAATAGTGGAACACGACACGTCCGGTAGTTAAAAATAATGGATATTCCTTAGTGGGAATTTCTCCTGCCTCTTTCCATGCAACACTTGGCAGGTTCGCCTTCCCATCAGGCGTTCCAAACTTCTCTGTAAACATTGTCGGGGTACCCGGATGATCTTCAGAAGGACAAGGCCAGAAGACTCCGCTTTCTTTATCGATACGGTCCCAGGTGATACCGTAATAATCTGCTTTTCCGCCTTTTGATGCCAAGCGGAATTCTTCGAAGATTTCTCCTGCATTTTTGTAATTGAAATGCTTCCCTTTGCCCATTCGTTTGGCAATGAGACTGAGGATTTCCCAGTCAGGTTTTGATTCACCTAAAGGCTCCCGCACTTTACGGATCCTGATGACACGGCCTTCAAGGTTCGTGGTCGTCCCTTCATCTTCTGCCCATGTTGCAGCAGGCAGGACGACATCCGCAAATTGTGCGGTTTCGGATAGGAAGAAGTCACTTACCACAAGGAAATCAAGTTTTCTGAAGCCGTTCCAGATGTGTTCCAGATTCGGGGCTGATACGGCAGGGTTACTGCAAACGACATGCATAGCTCGAATGGTGCCTTTTTGAATTTCATCAAACATTTCATAAGCTGATACACCAGGTTTCGGCATTTCCTCGGGTTTGATCCCCCATACTTTGGATATATATTTGACTGCCTCCGGATCCGTCAATTTGCGGTATCCCGGCAGAAGATCGGCTTTTTGACCGTGCTCCCTTCCTCCCTGACCGTTTCCTTGCCCGGTGAAAGTGGCTACGCCAGAGGCAAACTTTCCAATTTGTCCTCTGAGAAGTGCCATTGATGTATAGAGGGAAACATTATCCACCCCTTTAGACTGCTGTTCCACCCCTCTGGCAAACATGACGACTGAACGAGGAGATAATCCGAAAATATGTGCAGCTTTCAAGATTTTTTCAACGGATACGCCCGTAATGCTGGCCGTATGCTCCGGTGTGAATTTCTCAACTGCTTTCTTTAGTTCTTCAAAGTTATTGCATCTTTTTTTAACGTATTCATGGTCGACGTAATTGTTTTTTATTAGGAGATGAAGCATTCCGTTCGCAAGTGCTGAATCCGTACCGGGTTTCAAATCCAAATGAACATCTGCCACACGGGCTGTCGGCGTTTCCCTCGGGTCAGCCACTATCAGCTTCGCCCCTTTGTCTTTCGCTTTCCACAGCCATTGTATGCTTGTAGGATGGCATTCCGCGGTATTGGAACCAGCGATAAAGAAACAATCGGTATGTTCAAGTTCCGGCCATGGGAGCGTCGATCCCCTGTCAATACCCAGCGTTTTCAGAAATCCTCCTGCAGCTGAACTCATACAGAAGCGGCCGTTATAATCAATGAATCTAGTGCCCAGTCCGACTCGCGCGTATTTTCCAACCAAATAGCACTTTTCGTTTGTCATCGAGACACCCCCGAATACAGACAAGGCGTCCTTCCCGCTTTCAGCTTGCAGTCGTTTGTAGTTCTTTTCAATCAAGTCGAGTGCTTCGTTCCAGCTTGCTTTCACGAACTCTCCGTTTTTCTTGATCAGCGGCGTCAGAATTCGCTCTTCATGTTCGATTGTCTGATAGGCCGTTACACCTTTCGGACACATTTTCCCTTTAGTGACAGGCCAGTCATAGCGCGGTTCAACTCCAACTACCTGACCCGACTTCTTATTTACACGTATATGCATCCCGCACTGCATGCCGCAATAGCAGCAGTGGGTCGTAATGAGCTCTTCGCCTGGTTTGTGAAGGTTCTTTACTCCTTCTTTTGCGATATACTGACTCATTTTTGACTGCCTCCTTTTTCCTTGTACTGATCGATTTCTTTTTGGACATCTTCAGGGAATTTGTAATAATCGTCTGTTCTCTTTTTACTGAATCCGCCCATTTGAATCCCATTCAGTGTTGATATCGGATCGCTGCTCTTTAAATGCGGCTTTGCATTCAGTTGTTTCATCACCCTGATTCTGCGGCGGCACGGCAGGCAGTAGTCAGAAAGATAACTTCCGTCTTCAAGCTGGAGATCAAAGTTTTGAACAGCCAGAATGTCTTTTACATCACTGATTTGATCATCGTTGCTATAGGTGGTTCCGCATCTCAGACATGGTCTCGTATCCACTTTTATCTGTTCCTGATAATTCAACGGTACAGCTGTTGTCAGCGGGCGGATCGGCAGGTGGAACAGTTTGCCGAATGGGAAGTATACGAGTAAGACGACCACGGTAACCTGATGGATCAGTGTCATGTAATGGTGCATCCAACCATCTAACAGTGCATATGAAACAGTAAGTAAAAGTCCTGTACCCGTTACCGAAAGCAGTAAATATAAAGGAAATAAATCAAATTCCGCACGCTGTGTCACTTTCACGTCCTGACTCGCAATCCTTCTTGCAAGTGCCATGGTGACACCGATCAGCACCATCGTGGCGGTGATGTTTAAGCCGTTATATACCATTTCTGCGAATAATCCATGAGCGGCCATCGAAATCGTCTCTACTCCCATCACAACAATGGTGTAGGTTTCGGGATCGACAAGTTCGAAGTGCATCCAGCCGAACGTCAGACCGAATGTAATCGCAAAGGATCCTATGCACCCCCAGGCAATAAGGAAATGCTGTACACCACGGTAGATCCCTCTTTTAAAAATGAATTTCTGTAAAAAGATATTCTCAAATGCGGTTTTACCGATTGAAATTAAATTACGTTTTTTCCTTGAACTGGTTTTCAAATTCGAGAGACTCCGTTTGATAACCTGATGGGTCGCCGGCCGGATGAGCCAGGAAGACATCCGTATCGTCAATCCGATGGCAAATATTAAGGAAGAAATAAAATACCCCATTAAAGCCATATCAAAATGTAAAAACTGTTCGGTCCCGATCCATGATGTGAAAATCAAAAAAAGGATAATGAAAAATGATTTTTGACTGGTTTTTGAATAAAACGAGCGTTCGAGCGTCTTTCTCATCTTGCCCAACCTCCATGTGACTTTTTTAACATCAACGCAGTTGTATATTTGGTAAATTGATTACGTTGATTAATTTTTCAACTTGTAATCATTGTACAGAAAGACTATTTTTCAGACTGTGAAGTACGTCACACGATGGAAATTTACCTAAAATTTGTGAAAGAGGTGTGAACATGCTATCAGGTAATGTAATCGCTATAACAAGTGGAAAAGGCGGAGTAGGAAAATCGACGGTATCAACGAATCTCGCTGTATCTCTCGCAAGACAAGGAAAAAGCGTCGCTTTGATCGATTTGGATATTTACGGCTTCAGCATCCCGAAAATGATGAATGTGGACAGCCGCCCCAAAACTTTCAACGGAAAGATCATTCCTGTGGAGTCTCACGGGGTAAAAATCATGTCGATGGGATTTCTTATAAAAAATAACGACCCTGTCGTCTGGCGCGGACCGATGTTAGGAAAGATGGTCGAGCATTTCAGTAAGGATGTGATGTGGGGAGAGCTGGATTACTGCATTCTCGATATGCCTCCAGGCACCGGGGACATCGCTCTCGATATGCACCTGAACATTCCGCAAAGCAAAGAAATCATTGTCACCACTCCTCATCAAACAGCTTCGATTGTAGCTGAAAGAGCAGGAACTATGGCACTGAAAGCGAAGCACGATATTTTAGGCGTCATTGAAAATATGTCGTACTTTCAGCCGAAAGAAAGCAGTGAAAAATATTTCTTGTTCGGAAAAGGCGGAGGGGATCTGTTAGCAGAGCGATTAGATACAGACGTTTTGGCAAAACTCCCAATCGAAGAACCAATCGAAACGTCTGAAACTCCATCCATTTACTGCGAAGATACCAGCTTATTTCATCACTACAGCCAGCTGGCAGAAGCCATAGACCAGAAATTCAAATGAAAATCCCGTCCCCCGCTCCTTTAAATCAGCAGCGGGGGACGGGATTTTATAGCAAGATGGTTGTAAGTAGAAGGAAAAAGAAAGAGTTTATGATTTCTATGATTCCCAGCTGCATGATTGTCAATTTTTTACCGTGAAGGGAAATGGCCCGGATCAAGCTTGGAACGTATGGCAGCGTCCACATCCAGGATTCCTTCCAAAGGAATAGCAGGAAAATGACAAATGCATGATAGCCCCATGACCACCATTTGAACCTTGTGTTTTTCTTTTCTCTTATCATTGATTTAATAAAAAATGTACTACCTGCAAAATACAAGAATGACAACAGAGCAATATTCCACCCTTCAACAGTCAGACTGCCTGTACTCACGTAAAAACTGGCAAGCCCCCCAATACAAAATACACAAATGGCGAATAGATCATTCGCAAGTGCCCGCTCATTTTTTGTCTTTACAAAGTAGATGTTTAATAGAAAGAAAGGAATCATTGCTAAGCCGAAGAAGACCATTTGCCAGTCATAAACCAAAACGATTGTTAAAAAAACGAATGACGCGGCTAAATAACCGAATGCCCATTTACTATAGAAGGACACCTTTTTCCCCTTCACGACCAGGATCAAAGGATAAGTGGCAAGATACAGTAAGAACCAGCCAATAAACAAAGGAATGTGAATAAGGTGAAAGGTGCTTGCAGAGATCCCCAGGATATAAGGAATCAATAGCATAGCCCAGGCACCATGTTGTTTGGGAAGGACCATTATCACAATCATACACCTGCTTTCCTATCGATGATGCCTTTATCTTACTCCTTAGAGAAAAGAAAGTGTGTGATGTAATTCACTTACTACTCTCTCATCCTTCTATATCATTAAACATATCAATCTTTCAATCATTGCAAGATGGGAGGAAATAAGATGTTTGATATGAATTTCGACGAAAACCCATTTATCGTCATCTGGGAATTAACAAGAGCGTGTGAGCTTCACTGTCTTCACTGCAGGGCAGAAGCACAGTACAAACGCCATCCGCTTGAATTGGATTTCGAAGAAGGAAAAAAACTGATAGATGACATCTATGAAATGAATAACCCCATGCTGGTGTTCACAGGCGGAGATCCGCTCATGCGGCCTGACGTATATGACATTGCATCCTATGCGATTCAAAAAGGAGTGCGTGTCTCCATGACACCAAGCGCAACACCCAATGTTACCAAGGAATCCATTGAGAAAGCGAAAGAAGTAGGTCTTGCTCGCTGGGCGTTCAGTCTGGACGGACCGACAGCAGAAGTACATGACCATTTCAGGGGAACATCCGGTTCATTCGACTTGACCATGAATGCGATCAACTACATTCACGAACTTGAACTTCCTCTTCAAATCAACACCGTCATCTCCCGCTATAATGTCGACATGCTTGAAGAAATGGCCGAATTGGTAGAGGAGTTAAATTGCGTGTTGTGGAGTGTCTTCTTCCTTGTGCCAATCGGAAGAGGTAAAGAAGCAGACATGATTTCACCCGTGGAGCACGAAAACGTATTCCGCTGGCTGAATCAATTAAGCCTCCGGGTGCCTTTCGATATAAAAACCACTGCCGCGCAGCATTACCGCCGTGTGGTCATCTCAGAAAAAATGAGACAAAATAAAGATAAACAAAAAAAGATCCAATACCAGGATGCTTTACACTCAGGCAAAACTGGTCAATTTGATGGTCTGGGACGGGCACCGAGAGGAATAAATGACGGGAATGGATTTGTCTTCATTTCCCATATCGGGGACGTCTATCCCAGCGGACTTCTCCCCATCAAAGCCGGGAATGTAAGACAGCAGCCGCTATCAGAAATTTACCGGCACTCACCTATTTTTAAAGACCTGAGAAATCCTGATAAATATAAAGGGAAATGCGGACAATGCGAATTCCGCTACGTCTGCGGAGGTTCCCGCTCAAGAGCCTATGCGCTGACAGGCGATTACATGGAAAGCGAACCAGCATGTGTGTATATACCGAAGAGCATGAGGAAAAAGAGTGTTTAGATGGTGATAGTGATGATAGTTCAAACACAGAAAGGAGTCCTCCATGTTAAAAAAAGAAGAGATTAAAAAGCATCTGCAAACCGTTCCATTATTCAAGGAGCTGTCTGACGAGGAGCTGCAGCCGATCATATCGATTTCGTCGTCAAGAATATATAATGCCCGTTCGATTATTTTCATGCAGGAAGAACCTCTCGACCGCGTCTTCTTCATCCACTCCGGCATCGTGAAAATTTATAAAACTGATGCAACCGGAAAAGAACAGATCGTATCGGTACTCGAGGATGGTGAAATGTTCCCTCACGCCGGTTTTTTCAGGCAGGGGACTTTTCCTGCTAACGCCGAGGTCATAAAAAAGGCCCAGCTCATCGTCACCCCCATTAAAGATTTCGAGAAAATCCTGATTCAACACCCAGAGCTTTGCATTAAGTTATTCCGGGTTCTAGGGGGTAAAATTGTCGATCTTCAAAGCCGCTTGGAAGAGAAAATTCTCCACAATACGTATGAACAGGTCATTATGCTTCTACTGCGTCTATCAAAGTCCAATGGTGTGAAGCAAGAAAACCTGTATAAAATCACCACCCATTTTACGAACAGAGAACTCGCCAACATGATCGGCACCTCGCGTGAAACAGTCAGCAGAACCCTTAACCAGCTAAGGAAAAAAGATCTTATCGAGCTTGATACCTCAGGCTTCTATGTCATCGACCCTGACAAACTGAAAGAGGAAATCATTCACTGATCGCGGATATGGACGGGTGACTTTGTCGCAGAGAATGGCTGTCAGAAATGAAGTTAACCAGTGATGAACTTCATTCCGATCTGTGATATGTATCACAAAACTCTCGTTCAGTTGTTGATATGATAAAGACAGTTATACAAGTAACACAACAATATGGAGGGATTACAATGACACAAACATTCACAGAGTCATCCATAATAGGGAATATCGTCACAGAATTTCCGAAAGCAAGCGACTTTTTCAAGGCGAATCGAATCGACTTTTGCTGCGGAGGAAATCGCCCTTTAATTGAAGCGATCGAAGAAAGGAATCTTTCTTCAGAAGAAATCCTCACGGAGTTAAATGCACTGTATGATGAAGCGAAGAGATTGAGCGAATCCACCATCAACTGGGAACAGGCTTCATCCACGGAGTTGATTCAATATATCGTCGGTAAACACCACCGTTACTTAAATGAAGAACTGCCGAAACTGACTCCTTATGTGACGAAGGTACTTCGCGTTCATGGGGCACAGCACCCCCATTTAGCACAGATTCATAAACTGTTCCATCAGTTGAAGGCTGATCTTGAGCAGCATACGATCAAGGAAGAAATGGAAGACTTCCCGGCACTTATTGCATTCGAAGAAGATCCAAAGCCTGAAAACAAAGAGAGATTATTGACCATTCTTTCGGCGTTGGAAGACGAGCATCAACATGCAGGGGATATCATAAAAGAAATCCGAAAGGTCACAAATGATTTCACCCCTCCTCTGGGTGCATGCGGAACCTACCGCCTTGTTTATCAGCGGCTGGAAGAACTGGAATCCGATTTATTCGAGCATATCCACTTGGAAAATAATATTCTTTTCCCTCGTGCGGTACAGAAGATTTGATTTAGAACAAAAAGAGTAAAGACGAACAATTTCAGTATAGACTCTTAATGCCGCTATTGATTTCCGTGCAAGACTTCGCTTTCCGCGGGTAGCCCGTGAGCCTCCTCGGCAAGCCTGCGGGGTCTCACATGTCTAGCTGCAGGGCTTAGAGGCACAGGTCATAAGCCAAACCGACCAAGAAGGCAAAGAGCGCCTTCCAGGCCGATTCGTCTTATGCCCCCCACCTCTCTTCAAAGCCCTTCCGCTTTTCTTATAAGCTACTCTTCCCGCAGGAGTCTTCGTCTTGCACTCCAATCAACCGCTGGAAATAGCTAAAATCTACTTGAACATCTAAACTATTAAAAACCTGAACTAATAAGCCTCTTAGAGGACATATTAGTTCGGGTTTTACTTAGACTAAAACACTCATGTCCCAGCCTCTCTTATCTGTCTTCTATATTATTTTGTGTTAATCATGATTGCTGCCACTTGGGTGAGCCTTGTATAGAATACCTCGCCCTCAGGAAGGTCGTTCAAACCTGTTTCTTCGAATGCTTCTTTCATGCAGTGCAGCCAGCACCTTGCCCTCTCTGGAGTGATTTCGAAAGGGAGATGCCTTGCTTTCATGGCAGGCGGACCGAATTCTTCACTGTATAATGGCGGACCTCCGAGAAACTGGGTGAGAAACATGTATTGTTTCCTCATGATTTCCGACATTTCACCTTCAAACAACGGCCTCAGATCTGGATCTCTGTAGACCTTGGGATAAAATGCGTCCACCAGTGCCTGTATCCGGTCAGGACCGATTTCATCGTATAGAGATTGAAATTTCAATTGTACCCCTCCTTGCTTCGTCACTCTTTCTTCACTATATCAAAGAGTAACCTTGCCTTTTGTGACGATCATCACAGGCTTTAATAAGATTCTTCCCATTTTTCACTGAACATGTCATACACGATATAAATACTGATGCAAAGCCCCATCGTCCAGAAACCCCAGCCAAGTGTAACCTGTTCCACAATCAAATAGTTGTTACAGAGCTGGTTTGGAGAAAAGATATAGATCCATCCCATGAGGGCGGATAAAAGTGTAATAATGATAAGGACAACCCTCTTCGTTCCATTGCTTACTTTCGTCCAGCTGTCCCTGAGGGGAACGCCGGCCAAAAATGGTAAACTGATAAACTTAAATCCTTCCATCCACAAGGAAGAAAGCGCCTCATCCATCGTTCTCGGCAGCAGCCAATAAGAAAAGATCAACATAAAAAGAAGAATTCCCGGCTGGCCATTTTCATTCCATCTCCTCAAGAAAGAGTTTTTTTGAAATAAAGGTGCCATCAGCATCCCTGCAATGATCAAGAGCGGCATTTGCATATGCATGTGGACAATCATAACCGATTCAAGCAGCTCGGCTACTGGAGGCAGAATAAGAAAGATGAATAATAAGCTTCCGTAGTAAAAAGATTTCATCATTTCCCCTCCTTTAATTGGCTTCCATTTTGAGATAAGAATCCACAACAGCCGCCGCTCCATCTATGTCTCTATAATCCAGCACTTCCTGGAGCCGCCCCTCCCGATTTACCAGATAGAAAGCAGAGTTATGAGTGAAATTTCCATTGTTATCAGGTATAACAATTACGCCGAAGGCTTCAAGAAGGGCATTCAACTCTCCTTCCTCAGTGATTCTGGCCATTCTCCATTTTTCTCCATCACTACCGAAATAGGCTTTATATTTCGTTAAAGCTGCCGGTGTATCCTGATCAGGAGCAAAGCTGATACTCAGGAACACGATGTCTTCCCCGAGAGACTCCCTCGGCACGTGCTCATAAACCTTTGCCATATTCGTTTCCAGCTGCGGACAAACGGTCGTGCAGGCAGTATAAAAGAAAGTGATAAAGACATATTTCCCGCGAAACTCATCCCATGTGTAAGAAGATCCCTTGCTGTCTTCCAGCACGAGATCAGGTACTTCAGGTTTTTCTTCCTGAAGCTTTAGTAATCTGGCTTCTTCAGCTGTGAAAGCTTTAAATCCGTCTGTTCCGCTGAAAAACAAACCAAATCCGAATAGTAAAACGATTGTGGTCGAGAGAAGGTTTCGGTTTATTGTATTCATTTTATGACCTCCACATTTCGTCCTGTCATTTTTGAAAGATGTGAAAGAGAGCCGCCCGCACCAAACCCTTGGACAGCTCTCTCTTTCAGATCATTACCATGTTCTGAATGGAGGGGAACCCGGTGGTGCATTCATGATGAAGTCCACGATCGGAATGACATACCCCATTGCGACCAATAGCAGCATGATGACAATCCAGCGGCCCCACTTTTCCGTCCAATAAGGGGTTTTCCCGTCCTTGGGATCGCTGTCTGCTATAGGAAATTCCGTTTCGCCTTTTGGTGCCCAGAACATGAGATTCAAGACTATATACACCTGCAGCAGAACTCCGATGAACAGAAGGGTGCCGCCAATTGCGATGAGAAACAAGTATGGATCCCAGCTTAATGCTGCTGCATGATCGCCGTATGTTGTATAGGACGTTCTGCGTGGAGAACCAAGTAAGCCGATCCAATGCATGGAAATAGCCATGAAAATCATACCGACTGTCCAAATGATGGTTTGAATAATTCCGAGCCTATTCATCTTTTGTGTCAGGGTCCGTTTTGAAACCAGAGGTACCAGCCAGTAACTGATTCCGAAGAAAGTAAGAATGACGGAAGTTCCCACTGTTATATGAAAATGCCCTACGACCCACATCGTGTTATGGACGACTTGATTCAGTTGATTCGTAGTTTGTGCAATTCCACCCGCTCCCCCGATGATAAACGCAATCATCGCGATCATCGGAGCAAGGAATCTTACATCTCCCCACGGTAATTTTTTCAACCAGCCAAAGAGTCCTCTTCCGCCTTTCTTCCGCCCGGTCCGTTCAAAAACAGCAAACATAGCATAAGCCGTCATTAAAGAAGGGAAAGAAATGGCCAGACTCATAAACACATGCATATATTTAATTTCCTCTGAGATACCAGGGTCAACGATCTGATGATGGAACCCTCCAGGAATGTTCATTATGACCAATAAGATAATGACAACCCTTGTCAACGTGTCACTGAATCGTTTACCGCCAATGATTTTAGGAACGATGACGTACCATGCCGAAACGGCCGTCAGATACCAAATGTTCACCAATGTGTGTCCGAAAGCCCAGAACAGCGTCCTGCTCAACATGACATTGATCGTATCAATCCAGCCGAAGGCCCAAGGAATAATGATGAACACTTCCAGGGCCACAGGAATACTTCCAAAGAACAGCAGGACAAACACTCCCGTGGCAAAGAAAGCAAGAATCGGGATATGTTCACCCTTGTGCTGCTTCCTCCAGTTGGCGACTGAAATGAATGAACCGAAAGCGCACATCCACACACCCAAAACGATAAAGACCAATCCGATATAGAACAGGGGTGATGCCGCCATCGGAGGATAAAAGGTATACAGGACCGATGCGTCATTTTTCAAAATTGGAATAACCGCCATGACGAGCCCCGCCGTCTTCATGTAAAACCCGATCCATGCCATTTTCCGGACCTTTGGAAGCAGTCCACCTAGAGTATGGGACAAAGCCGCGTAAAAATATCCGATTGTAAAGAACGCAGTCAATACTAAAACAAGCAGAACACCATGTGCAGTCAGCACTTGATAGTAATTTAACCATGGCGGTAATTGAAGCAGGCCGGCACGGTTGAGTCCTTGTAACAGCCCGAGTATCCCTCCCAGAAGGAGGGCAATAAATGCTACTAATAAGTACGTCTTCGAAAGTTTCGCATCCTGTGGAGATACCCCCAGGCTCACATTTTTCTTCACGTTCATTTCCATTTTTCTAACCAGCTCCATCATCCGTCCCTCCTTATTCTGTCACCTTGATGGTCGTGCTCATTGCCTGATGCCCAGCTCCGCAATATTCATTGCACAGTACAAGATAACTTCCAGGTTCATCAAACGTTTGAGTGATTTTCTGAATATACCCCGGCATCACCATTGCATTTATATTTGTATCAGCAACCTGAAATCCATGTGTGACATCCTTCGAAGTTAAGACGAAATGAACAGTAGACCCTGCAGGAACTTCAATTTCACCTGGAGTAAAATTAAATAGTTGAAGAGTCATGACAACTTCGTATTCATTGTCAGCGATTTTCTTTACGCCTGGGTTATCAAACGGAGCCGTTTCATCCACCTGCTGTGGATCGATTGTTTCCTGGTGACTCGGCGGTCCCATTCCGAGGGCAAATGTTTGATATCCGGTAATGAACATAAAAATGAGAATCATTCCAAAACTTGCAATCAGCCAAACTTCTTCTCCTCTACTCAGCTTCATCCTGTAAACCTCCTATACTCTTGAAAAATAAAAACCAAAAAGTAATAGATATGTTAAAAAAATGACCAGTCCGACGATTCCAACCGAGAACCATGTACCCCATTGAACCTCTTTCGATTTCCCTTCCATCTTCTTCTCCAATTCCCTCAATCCCCTTTCACTTATTGAACTTACTGTCATCATACTCAATGACAATTGTGTTTGGAGTGGTCTAAATCACAACTTGAGGGGTTAAATGGAAGGAAACTATTTTAGTGCTTTTTTAGACACAATTAAAAACAGCCTGCTGAATCAACTGGCGGCTGTTCTCACTTTCCATAGACCGGGGAGACAAGCGACAATATCCGCCTATTTCCCCTATATTTCCCGGGCTATATTCGACAATTTCCACATAAAAAAGCCTGCTGAAATTTCAGCAGGCTGCTACACTTATTTACCCAAAAATCCTCCGTTGGATTCCATGATCTGACCGGTGATCCATTGTGACTCGCCGCTTGCAAGGAAGCGGATCAGTTTTGCTGCATCCTCCGGCAGACCAAGACGCCCCATTGGAAACATCGGCAAAAATGCCTTTGAGAGATCTTCGTCGATCCATCCTGAATCGGTCGGACCCGGATCGACGGAATTGACGGTGATTCCGAGTGGTGCAAGTCCAGTGGCAAGCGGCGGCGTGATGGCTTTCAACGCGCCTTTGGTGGCAATATAAGCAAGGTTATCCGGATCAGGTCCCCCTGAAACCATATGGATGATGCGTCCTTCTCCGCCCTCCGGATTCGCCTTCTCGAATGCTTTGGCGAATTCCATTGAAAGCATGAGCGTACCGCGGTTGTTCACGTTATAATGCTTGTCAAGAATGGCTGTATCCAAGGTGCGGAAATTCGAAGGTGCACAGTACGTTGCATTGTTGATAAGGATTTCCGGCGTCCCGAGAGATTCCTTGACGGCATCAAGAATCCTCTGAGGGGTCCCATCATCTTCAAGATCTGCTTCCATATGGGCGGCGCGGACCCCCATCTCGATCAACTTCTCCTCTAACATTCCTGGCCAATCCTTCTCAACACCGTTCCCAGCCGTTTCATCGAATGGTGTCCAGTGGGTGAAGAAAATGTCTGCTCCCGCCTCTGCAAGCGCCAGGCAGGCGGCCGAACCGATCCCGTTTGAACGGCTTGCACCGGTTACGATGGCTGTTTTTCCTTGTAATGAATTCATATAGATTCCCTCCATTTCATTATGCTGTTTGTTTGATAGAGTTTCATCTATTGAATCGTAACCATCATGATCCCTGCTTTCGTCTATAATGATGTATTTTACCAATTTAATAGAAATGAGAAAAGCTCCAACTTTCATCAAACAGGAGCTTTTCACTCTTATAATGCCTCACTGATCACCTTTTTGTAATAGAGCACAGACAGGAAGCCGAATATCGAATATAAGGCGGCATACAGGACCATGACGATGACCATCGGAATGTCGAATTCCCCGCCGAATAAAAACCAGCCCGACTTGACGGCAAAATAACTATGAAGCAGTCCGACCATAAGCGGAATGCCGAAATTGAAGAGCTGTTTGGCCCTGATACCCTTGATCAGATCGGATCGGGTGAAGCCCAGCTTTCGAAGGATCGTATAATTCGGCTTCTCGTCTTCACTTTCATCCATTTGCTTGAAATAAAGGATGCAGCCTGATGTAATAAGGAAGGTCAGCCCCAGGAACCCGACGATGAACATAATGAGACCAATATTCCTTTTCTGTTCACCTTCCAGAACCTGTTGTGAATCATGTTCGAACCCTTCAGAAAAACCGAGCTCATGGAAAAGATCATTTGCTTCATCCAGTTTTTCGTCACTATCGATATCGACACCGATATAGATGTTCGATCCTTTCTGGATCGAAGGATCAAGATCTTGTTTCAACTCCTCAAAAGTGGCGTCATCCACGACTCCAACTGGTGAACCTCCTGCTGTGTAATACCATGAAATTGGGTAATCATCCCGCATACCCAGATATTCCTGTTCGAACGATTCAGTCTTCCCCTTTAATACGATCTTACCTGAATCGGCGAGCGGCAGTACTTTATCCAGCAGATCGCTGTATCCACTGAACAGGACTTCGTCTCTCTCTACATCGACCCCTTCGATTTCATTTTCACTGATGAAGGAAGTCGGCATGGCTTTAAGTGTGCCATTTACAGCAAAATCAGATTCGGTGATGTCTTCAAGGTCGGCAGCAACCATGATCACGTCCATTTCCTCTTTGCTGAACTCGATGTTGTTTTGTTCCAGTTTATCTTTGAACTTTATAAAAGCTTTTTCAGATGTGAAAGTGAAATCGGATGGAACATTATCCTCTGCCAATTTTTCTGCAGAGTAGTAAGAGATGTAGCTTAATGACAGCAAACCGATGGCCAGTGCCGATACCGTAGTGATGATGGTCAGCAGCAATGCATTCGATTTCATCCTGAACATGACGGATGAAAGGGACATCACCTCGTTAATGTTCAGGTAACCGCCTTTCTTTTTCCTGATCATCTGAAAAATGAAGCTGACGGAGCCTTTATAAAACAGATACGTCCCGATGATGACCGATGCCAGGATAAAGATCATCGCGGCGAAAAGCTCCTGCATCGTTTGAAAGTCTCCTTCAAATAGCTTGGAGGAAACATAGTAGCCGGCAGCGATCAGGACCATCCCAAGGATCCCGAACATCATGACCCACCCCGACACTTTCTTCACTTTTGTTTCGGTGGAAGAACGCACCCTGAAAAGTGCCAGAATGCTCTGTCTCTTGATAAAAAAGAAGTTCATCAGCATGATCAGGATATAGATCGCGCTGAAGACGATGACAGTCTGAATCAAGGCCCGCGTTGAGAAATGAAGTTCTGCAATCGCATCAACACCAGTAATGTTGAACATGATCATGATGATCAACTTGGAAAATGAAAAGCCAATCAGGATACCAAGAACCAGTGAGCCGAAATACAAAAGAAAATTCTCAACGGTAAGGATCCAGAAAATCTTCCTTTTTGTCATCCCAATCAGCTGGAATAGACCGATTTCTTTGCTTCTCCTTTTGATGAAGATAGTATTCGCATAAAGCAGAAAAATACAAACGATGGCTACTAGGAGAACCGACCCCGCTTTGATGGCAGCCCCTCCTTTGATTGATCCCTTCGCTGCATCCATCGATGGATCATATTGAAGGGTAACAAACGCAAAATAAAGAGCGACACTGAATACGAGTGCAAATACATATAGGTAATAATTTTTGAGGTTCTTCTTCAGATTCCTGAAGATGAGTGTATTAACGTTCATTCTGGACACCGCCCAATACACCCTGTGTTTTCATGACATCCTTGAAAAATGCCTGTCTTGATTGGTCACCTTTATTCAGCTGGGTATAGATTCGCCCGTCTTTGATGAAGATGACCCTGCTGCAGTAGCTGGCAGCGACGGGATCATGTGTGACCATGACGATCGTCGATTCAAGTTGGACGTTTAGTTCCCCCAGTTTATTCAATAAGTCGGATGCCGATTTGGAATCAAGCGCCCCTGTTGGCTCATCGGCAAAAATGATGCTTGGTTCGTGGATGAATGCCCGGGCGGCAGATGTGCGCTGTTTTTGTCCCCCTGAAATTTCATTCGGGTATTTATCTTTGAGCTCCAGGATCCCAAGCTGGCTCGCCAAGGTATCGAACTTACTTTCCGCTTCTTTCTTAGGTGTTTTCGTGATTGAAAGCGGAAGCAGGATGTTTTCTTTTACCGTCAGGGTGTCGAGCAGATTGTAATCCTGGAAAATGAAACCGAGGTGATTCTTCCTGAACTCCGCAAGCTTCTTCTCTTTCATCCGCGTCATTTCATTATTCTCGATCTTGATGGAACCTTCACTCACCTTATCAATGGAAGAAAGAACATTGAGGAGGGTGGTCTTCCCTGAACCTGACGGACCCATGATGCCGACAAATTCACCCTTGGTAATTTGAAGGTCGATCCCTTTCAGCACCTCCTGCTTATTGAACTTGTTCCCGTAACTTTTATGAAGTTTCACTGCTTCTAAAATCGTCATACTTAAAAACTCCCTTGATTTGATACTCTTATTATAAAAAAACAGGAAAGTCTTTTTCCTTTTATTAGCCGAACAAATTAGAAAAGCATGTGACATTTTTGTCACATGCCTCTTGTGTCTACAAATTCATTCTCCTCAGGGAAGATGAGCGTAAAGGTAGACCCTTCCCCCGGGACGGATTCTGTCTTTACGTCAATATGAAGTGTCCCGGCCACTTTCTTTGTCAGGTACAAGCCCATGCCTGTAGAAGCCGTGTTTTGGTGATTGATGGTAGACGTAAAACCTTTTTCAAATATTCGCGGCAAGTCTCTCTGGTCGATTCCTTTTCCGTAGTCACGGATTTTTAGGATAGTATGTCCATGTTCCCGGTCGCTCATGATCTCGATATCACTCTCTTTGCTGTATTTGACGGCGTTCGTCAACAGCTGCCGCAGGATGAAGGCAAGCCACTTGCTGTCGGAGAGGACGTCTTCTACCTTCAGGTTAATATCAAATCCGATCCCTTTTTGGATGCACCAGGACTGCACAGTTTTAATTTCTCCGTAAATCAATTCCTCAAGGTCAGTCTTCTCTATGTACAGATCGTTTTCAAGAAAATCAATTCTTTTATGATGAAGCTGCTGGTCGAGGAGCAGATGGATCCGGAGCCATTCATATTTCAAAGATGCTTTGAGCTCGGGGTCATTAAGTCGTTCGATAATCAGGCTCATCGCTGTCAATGGGGTCTTTACTTCATGAATCCAAGCTAGGAGTTCATCCTTTTCTTGTTCGATCATTCTTCTGTTCGAAGCGGCTTCCCCCCTCAGCTGTTCCGCCTGTAACGTCATGCTCTGGTGAACCACTTTTTCAAACGGGGTTCGGGGTTCAGGCATTCCTGTTATATGCAGATTCACGTCCCATTCGTTCAGCGCTCTATAATATTTGGTTTCTTTGTGATAGCGGACCACGATGAAGAGGAGGAAAATCAGAGTCGAAAGGAAGACCACATAGAAAGTTGATGAAACCGGCAAGGATGTATCAAGGTAAGCGACAAAGATGAGGAGTCCCTGTAGACTGATAAAGAGCATAATCCAGCTTATTTTTTCCCTGATAAATTGACCGATCATACATGTTCCTCTTCCAGAGCCCTGTATCCCTGACCCACTTTGGTTTCAATTTGATTCCCCAAGCCGATTTCATCAAGCCGCTTCCGCAGCCGATTGACGTTGACCGTCAAAGTATTGTCGCTGATGAACCGTTTATCGTCCCATAATGAATGAATCAAGCTGTCCCTGGTGACAATTTTATTTTTCTGGCTGATCAAAAGCTTCAGGATGAACATTTCATTCTTGGTAAGCTGGATGGTCCCTTTATCATTCTTTACTGTATTACGCTCATGATCTACAGCAGCTCCGCACCACGTCTTCAAAGTCACTTGTTCTGTATTGTAGTTATAGACGCGCCTGAGCGTTGCCTGCACCTTCGCGATCAGAACATCAAAATGAAACGGCTTCTGGATGAAATCATCCGCCCCCAGCTGCATCGACATGACCATATCTGTCGGGTGGTCCCTGGACGACAGGAACAGGATGGGAACATTTGAATGAGCCCTGATCATCCTGCACCAATGAAAGCCGTCATACTTCGGCAGCTGAATATCAATGATCACCAGATCCGGCTTGACTTCAGAGAATTCCTCTATCACTTTACTGAAATCTTTTATTCCATAAACGTCATAAGACCACTGAGACAAGCGGTTTTTCACTTCATTGAATAGAGTTGTATCATCTTCGATTAATAAAATCTTAAACACATGCATCACCACGTTTGTAAGTTACTTACAGTGTATAGGATAGCGGCATATTTTTCTAGGAAATGCAGCGGCATTGTTTATTTTACATCAAGGCGGGAAATAGAGTTGAAACGACGATGAAAGCCTCTAGGGAGGAGATAAAATTGAAACATGCAAAGGCGTTCGCTATTAAAGGACTCGTGAACCTGGCTGTGTTTTCATTCGTTCTGAGCCTTGGATTCCGCATTTCTGCTGAAAGTACTGCAATCATCGCCATTCTATTTGGAGCCATATCTTATGGTGGGGGGGATTTGGCTTTTTTACATAAGACAAATAATTTCATCACCACCGCCGCGGAATTCATCATGGCATTCTTTCTGGTCTGGGCAGTCGTTTCCGTGATAGAAGGGTTGGCCACAAATGTTGCCCTTCCCTCTGCATTCATTTCTGCTTTGCTTATCGGGATAGCAGAGTTTTTCTTTCATTTTTATATTCTCAAAGAGAAGCTCGGTGCAGTGGACGACGGGTCCATTCATCTGTCAAAGTAGTGTTTTAACAGTTATTCATATGATAGAAAAAGAGGCTGGGACAAAACTAAAAAACCCCATATAAAGACGAACAATTTTTCTTAATGCCGCTAATGATTTCCGTGCAAGACTTCGCTTTCCGCGAGTAGCCCGTGAGCCTCCTCAGCAAGCCTGCGGGGTCTCACATAAGCTACTCTTCCCGCAGGAGTCTTCGTCTTGCACTCCAATCAACCGCTGGAAAGAGCTAAATCTAAATGTACATTTGAACAAATTAAAAACCCGAACTAATTTGCTTAATAGAATACAAATTAGTTCGGGTTTTACTTAGACTAAAACACTTTTGTCCCAGCCTCTTTTCTCTTATGCCTGGTTTATTGAACCACATACTCCCGGTACTTCTCATAATCAGCGCTCCTGCATTCCACGGTCAGCTTTGTTCCATTCTCTTCGTATTCCGTATGAAGCACGTTGGCATGTTCATTGAAGTAGGAAATCAGCTGGCCCTGGCTGAACGGGATGAGCATGTCGCATTTCTTATAGTCTTTAAAAACATGGCTCTTGATGACATCAATCAGAGCATCGATGCCTTTTCGTTGTTTTGCAGATAGGTAGACTCTGTCATTTACGACGCTGCCGACCTTCTCTTCATCGACCAGTTCCGCTTTATTGAAGGCATAGATCACCGGGATGTCCCCGACTCCGATATCATCGAGCGTTTCGTTCGTGACCTTCATCAATGTTTCATGATGGGGATCGGAATAATCGACGACGTGGATGATGAGGTCTGCTTCTGCCACTTCCTCAAGCGTCGAGCGGAAAGCCTTGACAAGGTGATGAGGCAGCTTGTTGACGAAACCGACCGTGTCGGTCAAGAGGAATGCCTTGTTGTCAGGGAGTGTGATGTTCCTGACAGATGTGTCCAATGTGGCGAACAACATATCTTTTTCAAATACCTGCTTGCTTTCACCCGGATTGAATGTTTCAATCAGTGCATTCATCGTCGTTGATTTACCGGCGTTCGTATACCCGACGAGCGATACGATCGGAAGACCGCTCTTTTTCCGCTGTTTCCGCTGTGTTTTGCGCAGCTCGACCAGCGCTTCCAATTCTTTGTTGAGCGCCGTGATGTTATCTTCAATGCGACGGCGGTCAAGTTCAAGCTTCGTTTCACCCGCCCCCCTGTTCGCAAGACCCGATCCCCCGCCTTGACGGCCAAGTGATTCCCGTCTTCCGACAAGTCTCGGCAGCATGTATTGAAGCTGCGCCACTTCTACCTGAAGCTGTGCCTCTCTCGTTTTAGCGCGTTCCGCGAAAATATCGAGGATGAGCATGGTGCGGTCCATCACCCGGATATCGAGTTTTTCTTCGAGTACCCTGATCTGTGACGGCGAAAGCTCGTCATTTGCAAGGAGGACATCCGCTTCCATTTCCTCGATTAAAGGCAGAAGCTCATCGATTTTTCCTTTTCCGATATAGTGGACATGATTTCTCTTCGGCAGGTTCTGCGTCATTTCTGCCATGACATCGATGTGTCGCGCTTCCGCCAGTCCCTTTAATTCAAGCATGCTGTATTCAAAATCTTCTCCCTGTTCCTTTGTGTTGACACCCAGGGCGATGGCTCTTAAACGTTCTTCCATCATATATATTCACTTCCCATTCTAGTAATATTGAAAAAACACAGGCCGCTGCCTGTGTTTTGTTGTAAATGGATCCGTCAACCGGTCACGTGCAACTATTTTCGTTCGAAAACAGCGGTCCGCGTTCCTTTCTTGCATGGGGCCGGCATGACTATGGAGTACCCTTTTACACCAGGTGTAAAACTTTGGGGTATCCACTCCAAGTCCACTATTCAGTTCTATTTTTAAGACATAAAAAAAGAAGAGTTTCGTCCCCTCTTCTTCACCGTCAAATGAAGTTTCCCTTAAAAATAGGCAGACCAATTCCATTTACCCTGCACACAGGCAGAGCCTTTGAACATATTCAATTATCTGTTCATAGCGCGGAATCGAAGTCTGATTAAGATCAAAGGGAAAACCTCCATTTCTTGTAAGTTATGAATATCTTACCACAGAATACCCGTTGTGGGAAGACCATTATTGAAGGCCCGTCCCTCTACGTGCGAGGGACGGGCCTTCATGTTTACCAGCGTGCAGTGAGCATCTTGCGTCTAGTATAAAATTCGACTCCATCGGATCCGTTCGCATGCAGGTCTCCGTAGAAGGAGTTCTTCCAGCCGGAGAATGGGAAGAATGCCATCGGTGCAGGTACGCCGATGTTGACACCGAGCATGCCGACCTCAATGAATTCACGGAAATAACGGACGTCGCTTCCGTCTTTCGTGAACAGGCAGGCTCCATTTCCGAAGTCTGATTCATTCGTCAGTTTGATCGCATCTTCAAGGGTTTCCACGCGCACAACCGACAGCACCGGTGCAAAGATCTCGTCCTTCCAGATTTTCATGGAAGACGTGACATTGTCAAAGATGGTCGGGCCGATGAAGTAGCCATTATCCTTGTATGCCTCATCATTACGGCCATCACGGACCAGTGTCGCTCCTTCATCCACTCCGCTCTCAATGTAGCTTTCTGTTTTCTTTTTATGATCATCCCTTATGACAGGCCCGAGGAACACATCTTCATCCATACCGTTGCCGATTTTAATGGCATCCGCCTGTTCATTGAGTTTCTTGATCAGGGTATCCGCAACGTCCCCCACTGCTACGACAACGGAGCAGGCCATGCATCGTTCACCGGCAGACCCGTATGCAGCAGCGATGATTTCTTTGACGGCAGCGTCAAGATCCGCATTCGGCATCACGATGGAATGATTTTTCGCTCCTGCAAGCGCCTGTACGCGCTTGCCGTTTCCTGCAGCGGTTTTATAAATATACTCCGCCACCGGCTGCGACCCTACGAAGGAAATAGCCGGAACATCCTTGTGCTCAAGAAGACCGTTCACCACGTCATGTGCACCGTGCACGACATTCAGCACCCCATCCGGGAGACCCGCTTCCTGGAAAAGCTCCGCCAGACGGTTGGCAAGAAGAGGCGTCCGCTCGGAAGGTTTCAGGACAAACGTATTCCCGCATGCGATCGCGAGAGGGAACATCCAGCAAGGCACCATCATCGGGAAGTTGAATGGAGTGATGCCCCCGACTACGCCGACAGGATACCGGTACATGCCCGATTCAATATTCGTCGCGATATCCGGAAGCTGTTTCCCCATCATCAGGCTCGGTGCACCGGCAGCAAACTCGACACATTCGATTCCGCGCTGGACTTCACCATAAGCCTCTTTAAAACTCTTCCCGTTTTCTTCCGTGATCAGCTTTGCAAGCTCGTCCCAGTTTTCGACAAGCAGCTGCTGGTATTTAAATAGAATGCGTGCACGTTTGGGTACAGGCGTCCTGCTCCACGATTGGAACGCTTCTTTTGCAGTATTGACCGCGTCATCCACGTCCTGCTTTGATGAAATCGGGACCTGCGCCAGTTCTTCCCCTGTAGCAGGATTCGGTACAGATTGGTAGTGGTCGGTTTTAGCGTCCACCCACTTACCGTTAATAAAGTTTTTCAATGTGTTAGTCGTTGCAGTCGCCATGAATGAATTCCCCTTTCAAGAGTGGTTTTCAATAGGTTATTGAATCTTTTTTTGTCTGCGAAACTACTTTTCCACCTTTTCCTCTGAAGCAAACTGATAATCAAAACAGGTACGATAAAGAGCCTCCAGTTCTTCCCTTTCCGGCACACGCGGGTTATTGGCCGGGCTGCCGCTGATAAAGGCATCCTCCGTCATCTTGCCCACTGCTTTACGGAACGTTTCTTCATCGACTCCCCATCCCTTCAGGTTCGGGATATTCAGCTGCATACAAAGTTTTTTGACCGCGTTCACTGCGATTTCAGCGCATTCTTCATTCGAAAGATGACTGTTTTCTTTCTCAAAAAAACGCCCTACATCAGCCAGGCGTTCGATGCAGTGCTCTTTGCTGAATTCGAGGACAGCCGGCAAAAGCATCGCATTCGAGTACCCGTGCGGAACATGGAATAAAGCACCGATCGGCCTCGACATCCCATGAACGAGGCATACCGAAGCATTTGAGAACGCCATGCCCGCCTGCATGGCAGCAAGGCTCATCGCTTCACGTGCATCCACGTTTTCACCATCATGATAAGCGGTGAGCAGGTTGTCAGCGATCAGTTCCATCGCTGCAAGAGCAGCCGTATCGGTCATCGGGTGAGACTTTTTCGACAGGTACGCTTCCACTGCGTGGCTTAACGCATCCACCCCGGTCGCAGCCGTCACACTTTTCGGCGAAGAAATAGTCAAGAGCGGGTCGACGATGGCGACATCCGGCATAAACGCAGGCTGCTTGATCATCATTTTAACGTCATTTTTCGTATTGGTGATGACCGTCACATCGGTTGCTTCCGAACCCGTACCCGCTGTTGTCGGAATGGCGATATGAGGAAGCGGCGCTTTATCGGCCAGTCGACTGCCGCCCATATACTCCCCGATATAACCGCCGTTCGTGGCCAGCACGGCGATCGCCTTGGCCGTATCGATGCAGCTTCCCCCGCCAAGGGACACGACCAGATCACAGTTTTCTTTTTCAAGCATTTCCAGTGATTCAGAGACATATTGATCTGTCGGTTCGGAATCCACACCGAGATATACGGCACTCTCCACACCTTGTTCTTGTAAATACTGCCGGCACTCACTGACATACCCCAGTTCGTCCATGATCTTATCACTTACGATCAGGACCTTTCCGCCCCGCTTAGCCGCTTCCCTGCCGACATTCACAAATGCCTTTCGACCGTAAAAAATGGACTCCGGTACACGAAAACAAGCAAACTTCTCCACAGACTTGCACCCCTTTATCTTTTAATGCACTTCCCCTCAATCAAAGCATGCCAAAAACAGATAGGGTCTCTTATGCAGTCCAAGCTTCTCGTATGTACCCCCCACTTAACGACAAAAAATCAAAATATTTAAACTATTCGTCTAGTATAACAGAAAATAAAACGCCCGTCCCGCGTCACGCTGCAACGCCTGAGGGTCGGGCCTTCAGCACGGTGAAGCGACGCGGGACGGGCCTTTATCATGATAAAGCGGGACCGTTTGGCTCTATTTTTTGATTTTCTTCATCAGTTCATCAAAACGGTCTGTATTTCCAGTGGTTTCGGCAATCTCCTTCAGGACGTCGTTGAATCGATTGATGTCCAAGTCATAGAGAAGGTCATGGTCGAAGCCGATGGCAGTGTATTGGGTGAAATCCCAGACGTGCTGATGGTCTTTTTCATCGATTGCATGAGCAATGGCATTCAGGACGTAAAGCAATTCCCCTGTTATAACGGCATCTTTTTTCGCATAGTGCCTGATCGATGCAAAGCCGCGGTAGAGATAGTCTGCATACGTCAAATTATTAATGATGACGCGCAGATTCCCATCATCGTCTGTGAGGTACGGGGAGAATACTTCCATTTCCGAGAGTTGAATGAGCAGGTCGCCGATTTGATAGATAATATTGGTCGCCGTCTTCGGATCATCATTCCCGAGTGCCCTGATCGCGATTTCCACAAATTTATTGATGCTGAATTCAATGTCCTGCAGCTCGGTTTGATTTTTACCTACCTGAAACATCTCCAAATAGCTGCCTTCATCTATTTCAAAGTCAGTTGAAGGATTCCAATATGTTAATAAAGGGGTCGACCGGAAGACAAAGCTTCCTATACGGTTCTCTAACTGGATGATCAGGTTGTCTTTGGTTGCTTTACGGATCAGCTCAGCAAAGTCAATCTTCTGCAGGTAACCAGACTGTTCTGCCCTCAACGTTGTGCCTTCTCCGCCCGGCACCTGCATTTTGACGGCACCGGGATTCTTTGCTTTATGCGGCTTCAGTTCATAGACGAGCGAGCTTTCGATGATATCCACGGATTCAAGCTTGATCTGCTCGGTCAGATTGGTCACTTGCAGCCATGTGACGATATGATTGATGAAAACAGCGAACGTACTGATCGTCAGGAGCGCGGTCAAGACGGCAGTTGTTGGAATCAAACTGTATGCCTGAGCGGTATCTTCATTGATGAAAAATAAACAAAATAATACATATAGAAAGCTTCCGCTGAAAATCCCAAGTGTTCTCTGAGTCACTTTATTCATCATGAAATTCTTCAGGATCCTTGGGGAGAACTGGCTTGAGAATGTAGACAAGGCACCTAGGACCCCGTAAAAAGTAAAGGTGGTCAGCGATAAGATCCCGGCGGTCAATGTACTTAAAATCGTCTTTGTCAGTCCGTAATCGACCCTGAGGAAAGAAGGCATCCCCTGATAAATATTCATTTTCAGATCCACCCAAATGGTGATGAAGACCAGTAAGATGGAGAGCAACGCATAAATCATCGGTGTCATCCAAAGGTTGGAATACAGCTCATTCCACTTCTCCCGCTTTGTCATTCTTGCGTAGCGTTTCGCTGCGGCTGGTATTTTTTTTAACATGTCGATCATCTCTCTCACACCCTGTATATCTGAAGTATCCAGCTGAAAATGTTCAACTTTTCCGTCCTCTTCCCTCGTGAAGAATGTCTTAAACCTCGATTGTAAGACGATTGTAAAGAAATTGGAATGTCCGTCCCTGAATGATGAAAAATCAGTTGAGAAAATGGCTTTCAATATATGCAGGTTAAACCAGGTCCTTTCTTACATTCTGCTAATCATCATTTTTTATCCCCTGACCTGCATATAAAAAACCCCCGCATAAGCAGGGGAGTAACCAATTATCATCATTTATCCTTCTGATCAACCTCAAACAGGGCTTTCCTCCCTCAACAACTTTCGATAAATATCCGCGATTTCTTCTACCTTCATCCGTACAAGTCCGCTGGATGACGGGGCTACGAAGTCACGGACTCCTTCGACGACCGACTCTTCCTGCCATCCCCAGGGAACCTTCTTCTTCTTGGCAAACTGCTGATAGACTCCTTTGCCGACAAAACAGGCAGTACGGGGTCTATATGTTTCCAGTTTCTCTTTCAGGATGACTCTTCCTTCTTCATATTCATCCTTCGTGATTTCAGAAGCATCCTTCGTTGGCCGTGCCACGATATTGGTCATTCCATAACCCAGCTCTATCAAATCCCCGTCCTCCTCGGTCCGGTATAAACGGGGCGTCAAGCCCGATTGATGGAGGATTTTCCAGAACCTGTTCGTCGGGTTGGCATAATGATGCCCCGTTTTACCTGACATGATGCTTGGATTGAAGCCGATAAATACGATATGCAGCCCTTCTTGCAAATGATCCGGTATTGAACTCAAATGCTCACCTTCTCTCTTGGTTTGCTGGTATCACCTATTTTATCGGAAAAGAAGGTGAAATCAAATTCATGAGAACAGAAAAACCTGCCCCAGGGTAATGAGGCAGGCTTTCCACTATGATGCTATTAGATATAGATGTCTATTTTATTGCTGTCTTCTTTCAGGAGCTGCTCGAGTTCTTCTTTTCTCACGCGCACCCCTCCGCTTCTGTAGCGGTTGGAGACGGTTTCGCCGGCGGCTTGCTGTCCATTGACGACAACACGTTTGCCATCAGCGCTTCCCAGATGGTAGACAAATGTGACCGGACGATGGTTGTACTTGAATTCAAATGTCAGCCCATCGAGGTGTTCAGGAAGAACCGGATCGATCACGAGGTCCTCACCTTCCTGACGGACACCGAGAGCATTTGAAATCAACTGATTCATGTAGATTCCAGGCCCGCTTGAATAGATTCTCCAACCGCCTTTGACCGGTACGGAACCGTCACGCAGCTCCCCGAATCGATCCTGTGCTTCATAGCGGGTGTTGAATTTACCGTCAGAAGAACTGAAATATGCATTGCTCTGGCGCCTTTCCGCATTTGGAACAGCATCTTTCAGCCCGACTGGATTAATGATCTCCAATCCATTCCACACTTCATCCGTGTATCCCAGTTTCGCCATCGCTTCCACGTAACGGATGTGGGCATGGACATATTGCAGACCGATTTCACGGCCGAAGTTGGAAGCCTGTTCGGCGCGTTTGAAGTGCGTGCTGACTCCTCCTGCATACTTGGCCGGGCGGTTCATGAGACGGACACCGTCAGGACAGTATAAGTGCTCCTTCACCAAGTTATAGTGTGAAGCAGCCTGTTCAGGAGTGAACAGCTCTGAAATGATGCTTCGGTTCATCGGGAGCAGGCGGTAATGGATGCCTGTTTTCGTATCCGTCGGATGAACCATGAACTCAGGTTTCCCCGCTTCTTCCATATACACGAATCCAGGAATGACATCATCTTGCAGGATATACTTGTTGAAATCCTGCTGGATGCCTTCTGCGAGGGCGCGGAACTCCTGCGCTTCTTCTAAAACCCCTTTGAGCACAGTGGACAGCTTCACGACCACTTGATACGTCAAGGCAACTGTCCAGCTGCTCGCCATATATTTCTTCAGGTTGGCATTCGCAGGCTGAAGCGTATCATCCCAGTCCCCGTCTCCGTAGGAAGACAGGAATGTATCATGCAAGAAGTTTTCCTTGATATAGGAAAGTTCCTTACGGATATGATGGAGAAGCGTCGCTTTCTCTTTCGTGAATCCGAAACCGTCACGCTCTGTATACGGGATTTCTTCTTGTAAAATCCGATAATCATTCGTCGCAGCAATATAATCGCTTACTACTTTCAGCGGCCAGACGATGATATCCCCGTGGCTGTCGTCCTGCTGGATCTTGTAATATTTATCGAACATGAACCATTGCGGCCAGTTGCCGTTATCTTCGTATTGATGGGAGTAGACGGTCTTGATGATTTCTTTCACAGACTCATAGTTCTGTGTCGCCATGAAGTATTCAGTCGGTCCCTGACACACATCTCGCGTACCCCACGCTGCTCCGCCATATTGCTCTAACCCGTGCGGCACTGAGTAGTGAACAAGCATGTTATGCGTATACCACCAAGCGAGCGAGTTCACTTTATCAAGCTCCGCAGACATCCCTTCACCTTGTGAAAGGTTGAATCCGTTCATGACCCCTCTATAGTATTCGCGGTATTTTTCGATCTCTTCATTTATGTCGCGTTTCACAAAATCAATCTCTTCTCCATTCAGAAGGCCCTGAACGGTCAGGTTCCATTCCGCTGCGGCGCTGACGTCGAGTACGAGCAGGGAAGCTGCCCCTTCTTCTGCATGTTCTGCTAGCTTTTCTTCACGGCCGACCACGACTTCTGCGCCGTCCACCTTCATCCGGTAGCATAAACGAGGGAAAGTTGAACTGCTGTCCGAATCCCGATCGGCAGTGACCGTCAGCACGTCACCCTCCTGTTTGAGTTGGAATTCTCTTTCATATTCATTGTTATTCATCGTCACCTGGTTCGATACCAGATAACGGTATGCCCTGCCGTTTTCAGATTTCACATGGAGCTGCACTTCTGGTGAATCGACCACGGTATAATTCGTCACGACGATCATATCGTCCTCAGTCTTGTAGTACCAGCGGGCGTAGTTGAAGCCTACCTCGAACATCGATGGCATCGTCAGCAGACGGTACTCACCGTCCACCTCTACGTAAATACGCTGCCCCGAAGTCTTCATGACATTCAAGTGGCTGCGCTGATTCGTCAGCATTTTATTAAAGGAAGTATTTCCTACCACAAGCTGCGAGTTGAACAATCCGTACATGAACGATGTCGTCGTGATGGTATTATCCTTCAGGCGGTGGTTTTCACCCGACATCAGAATATGCCCGTGAGGCCTTTCCACCATCAATTCCTTCTCTTTCAACACGACATGCTCATGTGTATCCGTGAAGAAGGATAGAAGCGCATCGCCTTCCCGCTCTTCATTATGACGGGCTGCAAACCGGTCCTCCACCTCACTTTCAGTCATCGAAAGAGTGTGCAGCGGCTTGCCGATTTCAGGTCTTAACCTGACGGCATCGCCTGAAGTTCCGAATGCTGAAACGATCCCTTGTGCTTCTTCCCAAGCTGCTGCAATTTCATCTTCATATTCAAGCGATTCGATCGCCTCTGCATGGTCTTCTTTGAACACCCCGTAGAACGTAAAGCGTTCTTTGCCATTCAATGCGACTTTCGGAGACCCAAGAGCCGTATATGCGAATTCATACTGATACACTTCATTCGCAAGCGACTCTTTCGTGAGGATTTCCGGCTCATCGCATTCTTTATAAGACAACCCGAAGAATTGAAAGCCGTCAGTGGAATAGCCTGCCGCTTTCCCAAGGGCCCCCTGCTGAAGATAAGGGAATCCACTGGACTGCGGCTGATTTTGCCTGGAGCAGACGACATATCCTTTTTCTTCACTTTCAAAAACTCGGTGATCGATGTATTGTGACATATAGGCTTCATTTGAGCGGACCGCGCCTTTATCTGCAAGACCAAGGTCTTGTCCGTAGATCAGGTCAACTTCAACGTCTTTCCCGTCTACCGTGATATCCCAGAACCAGATTCCTTTATCAGTCAAAGTGAATACGACTTCATACGAAACACCTTCGAATGAACCACTCCATTTCACCTGCGATTCAGCCCACTCGACTGTGCTTTCTGACTTTATACCAACCATCGGTACGAACTTGATTCCGTCCCCTCCATGGATTCGTAAAAATAGATTATTCAATGAACCGTCGATAGCATTGGTCATCAGTCCGTTCACCATGATGTCCTTATGAGTAACAGCAAACAAGTCGCCGCGTGGTAAAAAGTTAAATGTCAGCTCTCCCGATGTAAGTGCAATGTTTGAATTCATTTTTTCCCCTCATTTCTTTATTTTACTAGTGTGAACGATTTCTCCATGACTTCTTTGCTGTTTCCCCCAATATAAGCGATGAATGTTCCCGGATCGCTCGTAAACGTAAGATCGGAATGATGGTAACGCAGCTGCTCCTCTTTGAGGGCGAAGGTCACTTCCTTCGTTTCACCAGCTTCCAGGCTGATTTTTCTAAAATCCTTTAGTTCTTTCAGCGGGCGGACCACTTCTCCGCTCACATCCCGGACGTACAATTGAACGACTTCTTCCCCCGCAAGTTTGCCGCTGTTTGTCACGGTTATAGATATTTCCAAGGAATCCTCATAGCCCAATGTTTCATTGGAAAGCTTCAAGCAATCATACTTAAATTCTGTATAACTCAAACCGAAACCGAACGGGAACAGCGGACTGTTCGGAATGTCGAGGTATTGAGATACATAGCGTTCCTGTGCATCAGGTGCTCCCTTTGGCCGGCCGGTATTGTAGTGATTATAATAAACCGGAATCTGTCCTGAACTGTAAGGGAAGGACATCGTTAGGCGGCCGGATGGATTTCTGTCCCCGAATAACAAGTCAGCCACGGCAGATCCGCCTTCCGTGCCCGGATACCAGGCTTCGAGTACGGCATCCGTTTGATCCCACACACCGTGCAGATCGAGCGGGCGTCCATTGAATAAGACGGATACCGTAGGCTTGCCGAGTTCTTTGATGCGCTGAATCAATTCCAGCTGCGCCCCCAGGAGCTTGATATCCGCGCGGCAGCCTGCTTCACCGCTCATTTCCGAATCTTCACCGAGTGCAAGGACGATCACATCAGCGTCTTTTGCCGCTTCCAACGCTTCTTGTATTTGCTCTTCAGTAATTGTTTCAATAGCACTGCCTTTTGCGACAGACAGCTGTGAAGGATCGATTTTTTGTAAAAATCCTTCCTTCACCGTCACGGCATCTTCTTTCGAACCAAGCCACGACCACGGTCCGAGGATATCTCCGTTTTCTGCAAAAGGACCGATCAATGCAATCTTCTGATTCTTATCAAGTGGTAAAACGCCTTCATTTTTCAACAGCACAGCCGATTTGGCAGCAAGATCCCTTGCAGCTTCACGGTGAGAAGCACTCATGACGAGTTCTTCCTCTAGCTCTTCATCCGCTCCCCGATATGGATTCTCGAATAAACCAAGCTTCTCTTTCAGAGTCAGGATCCGTTGGACAGCTTCATCAATCAGTGATTCATCAAGCTGCCCCTCTTCTACCAATGCCCGCA
The DNA here is from genome assembly GCF_903645295.1 of Bacillus sp. Marseille-Q1617. NCBI lineage: Bacteria > Bacillati > Bacillota > Bacilli > Caryophanales > Bacillaceae > Bacillus > Bacillus sp. Marseille-Q1617. The sequence continues at coordinate 923,754 of NZ_CAHJXM010000001.1, read as the reverse complement.
GGTATTTCACATATGTCGATGTCATCATTTCGATATCCACACCAGCCGTAAGAGCTTTCAAAGCAGCTTCCTTTTCATCCTCGGCAACGCCGTGAGGAATCATTTCCTTCACTGCACCCCAGTCCGAGATCAGTATGCCGTCAAAGCCCATTTCTTCGCGGAGAATCGAGCGCATCAGCTTCTTGTTTCCGGTAGCTGGAATCCCGAAGACGGTATTGAACGCGGTCATCACCATCTCACACCCTTCATCAAGCGCCGCTTTATAAGCTGGAAGATAAATTTCACGAAGCTCACGTTCGGACATGTCCACCGTGTTGTAGTCACGGCCTCCTTCCGCTGCCCCGTAAGCTGCGAAGTGCTTCACGCATGCAGCGACGCGGTCTTTTTCATTGGTCAGGTCGTTTCCTTGGAAGCCTCGCACAAATGCCCTGGCAAACTCACTATTTAAATAAGGGTCTTCTCCTGTCGATTCCATCACCCTGCCCCAGCGTGGATCGCGGACAAGGTCGACCATCGGGGCAAATGTGACATGCACACCGGATGCAGATGCTTCTTTTGCCGCAATTTCTGCACTTTTCTCTGCCAGTTCAAGGTCCCATGAGCACCCGATCGCAAGCGGTACCGGAAAAATGGTTTTATATCCGTGCACGATATCAGACATAACTAATAAAGGAATGCCTAACCGGTTATCTTCCAGATGCTTTCGTTGGATGTTCTTCACTTCTTTCGCTCCGGACGCACCGAGGACCGATCCCGTGTTCTCGATCATGTCATCGGTGATACCCATATCGGCCATCGGGCCCGTGATCTGCCCTCCGTCACTTGCCCCTTTAAAAAATGGAGTGGCAAGCTGAGTCAGTTGAGCAATCTTTTCATCCAATGTCATTTCTTTTACTAATGAAGTAAGTTTGTGTTCATTCATATTGGAACCTCCAAGGATTAGGATATAATCGTGCAATTCTTCATTTTAGTGAAACGTTTCAATTAACAGTTGAGTCGAATTATAAGGGTATTCTTACTGATAGTCAACACAGATCCCCAAACTCAACAAATACCAAAATCATCTATTTAACAAGGATTTAATTGTATTTACACGCTTTATCAACAGTCACAAATTTTTACAATCAACTATTTTTCAAAAAGTGGTTGAAAGCGGATTCACGTTTGATTATAATATAGTCATCGAAACGTTTCAATAACGTTTGAATGATTTCCGACTTTCATTTCTTAACAAATAACAGAAGGAATCATTCGGGCAATGCTTCATTTTTCAAAAAAATAATAACAATAGAATGGAGATGGGAGAATGAGAAAGAAATCATGGACACTACTATTAGTCGCTATGATGGCATTATCCACTGTTTTGGCAGCATGCGGAGGCGGCGGTGACTCAAAAGACGGCAAAACAGAAATCAGCGTCTGGGCAATGGGTGAAGAAGGAAAAAAACTTAAAGAAATGGCTTCTAAATTCGAAGAAGAAAACAAAGACATCTCGGTTAAAGTACAAGCAATTCCTTGGGGCAATGCTCACGACAAGCTTCTGACGGCAGTCGCTTCAGGCAACGGCCCTGACGTACTTCAATTAGGGACAACTTGGGTACCTGAATTTGCTGACGCAGGTGCACTATTGGATTTGACTCCTCACTTAGAAGATTATCCAGAATTCAAGCCTGAGAATTTCTTCGAAGGTTCCGTTACTTCCATGAAGTATGATGACAAAATTGTTGGTGTTCCTTGGTACATCGATACACGCGTTCTATACTACCGTACAGATCTATTGAAAGAAGCCGGATACGACAAGGCTCCTGCAACTTGGGATGAAATGAAAGATGCAGCTGAAAAGCTGAACGCTCGCGGTGACGACATGTACGGACTTGATATCGACCGTAATGACCAAATCACTCCATTCATCTTTGCATGGCAAAATGGATACGAGTTCGAAGGCAAGGACAAAATGAACTTCGACAGCCCTGAATTCAAGGGAGCGATCGAGTACTATGCAAGCTACTTCCAGGAAGGCCTGAGCCCTACTGCTGAAGGAATCGATATTGTACAAGCATTCAAGAGCGGTTCGAAACCGATGTTCTTCAGCGGTCCTTGGATGATCAACATCATCAACGACCAGGCTCCTGACCTTAAAGACAAATGGGCAGTAGCGGAAATGCCGAAGAAAGAAACAAACACATCAAGCATGGGCGGATCGAACCTGTCGATCTTCCACAACTCTGAAAATGTTGATGAATCTCTTAAATTCATCTCTTATATGAACGAAGTGGACACACAAATGGAATGGCTGGAAATGTCAAACACACTTCCTTCACGCACAGAAGCTTGGGAAGAGCCTAAGTTAAAAGAAGATCCTTTACTATCTGTTTTTGGTAAGCAGCTTGAAAACACGAAAGCATCACCTCAAATTAAAGAATTTGAAAAGATCGCACAGGAATTCCTTTCTTCCATTGAAAGAATCACTGTCGGCGGTGCTGATATCGATAAAGAGTTAGAGCAATTCAATAAGAAGGCAAATGAAATAGTTGAGTAAATTAGAAAAGCGGAGGCGGCTCGCCCTGGGACAACAAGCATAAGGCGAGTAAGCCCGAAAGGCGTTTTTGGCCTTTTTGGCTGACTTGACTTATGACCTCGAGTCCCAGGCCGCCGAGATGGACATTTTTTAAAATAAGAAAAAGCATTCGCTCTATAAGGAAGAAAGTTGGAGTTACAGGCACATCCCCTTCCGGGATTGCCTGAACTCCATTTTTAAAATAAACCTTGCGCGGTGTTTTAGTTAGGTGGGATATCATGAGCAATGGATTAAAAGGTTTCAGAACAAATAAGCATCCATACGTGTTTATTGCTCCTGCAGTGGTCATTTTGACTGTCTTCAGCATTGTTCCGATCATAGTGGCCTTTCTGATCAGCTTTACGGATCTGGATTTGGCAGGACTGGCCAACTGGTCGAATGTGAACTTTGTCGGTATGGAAAACTACTCTAAATTGATATCGGATGATCTGTTCCATAAGTCGATTTACAACACGTTCTTCTATGTCATCATCGGGGTTCCCCTTGTCATTGTTTTCTCTTTAGGGATTGCGCTCCTTCTCAATTACGGGACAAGCAAACTGTTCACAGTATTCAGAGGTGTGTATTACATGCCTTCCATCACGAACATCATCGCTGTGGCCGTTATCTGGGGATTTCTTTATAACACGGAATATGGATTATTCAATTACTTACTATCATTACTGGATGTCGAGAAGATTCCTTGGTTAGGAGAGCCAACGATCGCCAAGTTATCGTTGATTGTTTTAGCTGTATGGAAAGGGATCGGGATCAACATGATCATCTTTCTCGCTGCACTTCAGGGCATTCCGAAATCGTATTATGAAGCGGCTGAAATGGACGGGGCCAACCGCTGGCAGGTCCTGTGGAATGTCACGATCCCATTGTTGCGCTATGCTACCTTCTTCGTGACCGTCACGACACTGATCGGCTGGCTGCAATTTTTCGAGGAACCGTTCGTCATGACAAACGGCGGCCCGCTGGATGGAACGATTTCTATGGCATTATTCATCTACCAAAAAGGTTTCCAGTTCAGTGAATTCGGTTACGCAGCGGCAGGTTCATTCATTCTGTTCGTGTTTATCATCATCATTACATTGGTTCAATTTAAGATTAGAAAATCTGATACAGAATACTAAACTTTAAAATTTATCAGTATCGGGGGTTGAAATTATGAAAACATTTAAAATGGAACGGCTCTTTGTCATCATCTTACTGATTCTCGGCGGTATCATTGTATCCGTTCCTTTCATCTGGATGATCTCAAGCTCATTCAAGCCTGAAAGCGAAGTGCTTCAAATACCGCCAACGCTGATTCCTGAGAATCCGACTCTCGAAAATTACGCCAATTTGTTTGAAAGCATGAACTTCGGGGTCTATTTACGAAACACCTTGATCATTGTCCTCTTCTCCTTTGTAGGCCTGTTCTTCAATGCCATGGCTGGCTACGGATTTGCAAAGTATCAATTTAAAGGAAGAGAAAAGATCTTTTACATCGTGCTTGCGACAATGATGATCCCTGCACAAGTAACCATGATTCCCGTTTACTTGATTTTAAATGAAATGGGACTGACAAATACGATGACAGGGATCGTCCTGCCTGGACTTGCAGCTGCCTTCAGTATCTTCCTGTTCAGACAATTCATGACGACGATCCCGACCGACCTGATCGAGGCTGCACGTCTTGACGGCGCCGGGGAATTCTATATCTTCTTCCGCTTGATCGTACCGATTGCGAAACCGATTTTCGCCGTCCAGGGTATCCTTACCTTCATCGGTGCCTGGAACAGCTTCTTATGGCCGTTGATCATTGCGAATGATGAAAGTCTTTATACATTGTCTGTAGGACTATCACTTCTCCAAGGGCAGTATGCGAATAACTTTGGCCTGCAGATGGCCGGAGCTGCGTTCATGGTCGTACCGATCATCATCATCTTCTCCTTCTTCCAGAAATATATCGTGGAAGGATTTACGATGTCGGGGATTAAATAAGGGTCAAAATGGTGTCCGCTTACATCTTTTGAGATGAGGCAGGCACCATTTGGTGTCTTTGGGACTGGTTCGTTTGTGGCGGTTTGTTCCTGGCCCCGAGGAACTGGATTGTGCCAGGAACACTCAGGCAATTTTGTGCCAGGCACAATTGGGTTGCTGTGTGCCTGGCACCACTGCCACCACTCCCCTCCCCCATCAAGAAATGAAAAGCCAAAGCACACTAGGAGGTAACATGAACAAAAAATGGTGGCATCAATCAACGGTGTATCAAATATACCCGCGCAGTTTTAATGATCATAACGGAGACGGGATTGGCGACATCCCAGGTATCATTGATAAACTTGATTATCTCGCTTTTCTCGGAATCGACATCCTCTGGCTCAGCCCTGTCTATCAATCACCGAATGATGACAACGGCTATGATATCAGCGATTATTATGAAATCATGAGTGATTTCGGTACGATGGATGATATGGATAAATTGATCGCAGAGGCGCATAAACGGGACATTCATATCATAATGGATCTCGTCATCAACCACACATCGGATGAGCATCCATGGTTCATCGAATCCCGGAAATCGAGGGACAATCCGTATCGTGATTATTATATCTGGAGAGAAGGCAGCGACGGCCCGCCGAGCGATATCACGTCCGTTTTCAGCGGACCGGCCTGGGAACTTGATGGGGCGACCGGTGAGTACTACTTCCATCTCTTCAGTAAAAAACAGCCTGACCTGAACCTTCATAACAGGGAAGTCCGGGATCACCTCTATAAGATGATGAATTTCTGGCTGGATAAAGGCGTGAGCGGCTTCCGGATGGACGTCATCGATCTGATTGGAAAAGAGATTGATGACAAGGTCCTGACAGACGGGCCAAAGCTTCACGACTATCTTCAGGAAATGAATCGGGAGGTCCTCTCAAACTATCCGACCGTAACCGTCGGGGAAACGCCTTCTGCCACACCTGAGACAGCAAAGCTGTATACGGGTGAAGGACGGGGCGAGCTCGATATGGTCTTCACCTTTCAGCATATGTCACTTGACGAAGTGGAAGGAAAAGGAAAATGGGCGTTAAAGCCTCTCGAACTGCAAGACTTAAAAGAAACACTGGGCAAATGGCAGACAGAGCTATATGGCCAAGGCTGGAACAGTTTGTATTGGAATAATCACGATCAGCCGAGGATCGTGTCCAGATGGGGCAATGAGAGCACATACCGTGTAGAGTCGGCCAAGATGCTTGCGACCCTTCTTCACATGATGCAGGGAACCCCTTATATCTATCAAGGCGAAGAAATCGGGATGACCAACATTGTTTTCGATGATATCCGGGACTATCGCGATATCGAAACGATCAATTTTTATAATGAAAAGATCTCGCAAGGCATCCCGCAAGAAGACGTCATGAAATCCATCCATGTAAAAGGACGTGACAATGCCCGCACCCCGTTCCAGTGGAACCGCGGCCTGCACGGCGGCTTTACAACCGGGACACCGTGGCTTGAAGTAAATGCAAACCATAAGGATATCAACGCTGAGGATGCGTTGAAAGATGAAGGCTCTATCTTCCATTACTATAAGAAGCTGATCTCATTAAGAAAAGAACACGACATCATCATCTACGGTAAGTATGAGCTGATCTTGAAAGATCATCCTGAGATTTTCGCATATAAAAGAACACTCGGAAACGAGACACTGGTGGTCGTCGCGAACTTTTACGGAAACGAACCGGAGCTTGCACTGCCTTCAGGTTTCGACGGCAGCAAATGCGAAATCGTGATAAACAATTATACGGAAGCAGCCGGACGGCCTTCGGAACTGAAAAAAATGCGCCCGTATGAAACCATTGTTTATCTCATACAAAACTAAACCGCTTACAATTCATACCATCAATTGTATAATGAGACATATACAAACAAGGAAAACGACAAGCCTTATGTTAAAAGGAAGTGAACACATGGCAACCATAAAAGACGTGGCCAAGCTTTCCGGGGTCGCGGTCTCCACCGCTTCCTACGCGCTCAACAACAGTACCAAGGTCAGCGAGGAAACCCGGCAGAAAGTAATAGCCGCAGCAAAAGAACTGAATTACCAAAAAAATGGACTCGCTTCCGATCTCAAACGGACGAGCACGAATACAATCGCACTGATCCTGAGCGACCTTTCCGGCCCTTATTATTCGGAACTGATCAAAGGAGTCCAGGATGTCGCATCAACGAACGGATATGACCTCATCGCCTGCAGTTCAATTGGCGGGGCTCAATCCACCGCGGTTAAATTCCTGCGGGAAAAGCGTGTGGACGGCGTCATCATCCTTGCCCATAATATCGATGACAAAACGATCCTTGATTCAGCCCGGGAAGGCTTCCCGATTGTCGTCCTCGACCGCAGCGTCCAAAGCGATCATGTCGTACAGATAGAAGTCGATAACGAGCACGGTGCATTCATGGCGACCGAGCACCTGATCGAAAAAGGCAGCCGTGATATCGCCTACGTCAGCGGACCCTACAACTCCCATGACAACGAACTGCGATTCAAAGGCTATCAATCGGCACTTGAAAAGCACGGGATCGAATACCGTTCAAAATGGAAAGTATCTGGCGGCTTCACAAGGGAAGGCGGCTACCAGGCAACCAAGATGCTCATCGCCCAAAAGGATGTTCCGCAAGCCATCTTCTACGCAAACGATGAAATGGCCATCGGCGGTCTTCAAGCGCTGAATGAAAAGAAACTCTCGGTCCCAGATGATATTTCCATCATCGGATTCGATGATATCCAGCTCTCAGAATACGTCTCTCCGCCGCTTACCACCATGCGCCAGCCAAAGTATGAAGCCGGTGCCCTTGCAGTCCACCTGATTTTCCAGGTGCTGTCAAAGGAAAAAGTCGATTCGAACTACAAGCTGACAACCGAACTCATCGAACGAAAATCAGTCAAGGTTAACGGATGAAACCATCGAAGGCCCGTCCCTCATCGCTTTAATGCGATAAGGGACGGGCCTTCTGAGTAATTATAAGATCGTTTTAAAATCCTTTGCCTGCCGATCGAGCTGGCGGGCTGCACTTCCGATTTCTTTGAATGCCGCAACGGCCTGTTCATGGAGGATGAGGTTGTTGGAGATCCCTGTCTGGGAGCGAATCGTTCCTTCACTGACTTTATTGATTTCACCCGTAATCCCATCGATACGGGCATTGACCTCCCCGATGGATTCCTGCACACGGGTGGCGAGCTTCCTTACTTCACCGGCAACTACGTTGAACCCTCTCCCATGCTCACCTGCACGGGCCGCTTCGATGGCTGCGTTCAATGCCAGGAGATTCGTTTGCGTAGCAATCTCGCGGATTGTTTTCACAATGCTTTCAATCGATTTTGCCTGGGATTTAAGAGATTCCATGATGTCTAGATTTTCTTTGGACTCCTCCACGAGCCTGCCGATTGCGAGGGTTGCTTCTTCACTTCTCGCGATGCCCGCTTCCGCTTTTTCACTAAGGTCCTCAGACATTTGCTGCAAATCAGAAGCGACCTTGAAGGCAGCATTTTCACGATCAGTTATGTCGGTTGCAACTTTCACCACGCCGACGACCTTGCCCCCATCGTCATAAACCGGTGTATATGTAGCTTCGAGCCAGATGAGCTTCCCATGTTTTGTCACACGCTGAATCTTTTCCTGAAAGCTTTTTCCGTTCCGCAAGTTTCTCCAAAGCTGTTGATACTCACTGCTTTCCGCAAACTCGGGTGTGCAAAATTGCCTGTGCATCATCCCGGGCATCTCATGCACTCTATATCCAACCGTATGGGCAAAATTCTCATTCACCCATAAAACGTTTCCTTTCGGGTCGAATTGGATCATCGCAAGTGACCGTTCGATTGCGGTCATTACCTGCTCCGGTTTAAATCCCTGTGTACTTCCTGATTTTTCATTTCTTAAAAGTGTATTCATCCTCATCCTCTTTTCGCAGGTTAATCATCGTGTAAAAGATTAATTCAAGCATCCAATCCCATCATCATCTATTATTCTAAAAGATCCTTTTCATAAGACTATCGTACTAGCTTAATTGGAAATAAACAATGTAGAACTCTCGATTCCGAAATATATTTTTCAATAAAAATAGCGTGTGGATTTACCACACGCCATTCAGTCATTGTTCGCTTTGCAATGCAGACTCATCAATCTCAACAGCACTCTCTTTCACGTCCGCAGGTATCTTGATTTCATCAATCTCATTGATTTTCGAATAGGTGCCCTTCATCTTCTGGATCGATTGTACCTTCTCGCCTTCAATCTCCATATCGAAATCCATATCAACTGTAAAATTCACCGGGTAGTATGTCTTCTTGTCGATTTCATAGGTGTAACTCAATTTGTTCACTTTCAAGCCTTCCAGAAGTTCTTTCGGCATGATTCCTTCAGGCATCGTGGATTCTACCGTCTCTTCTACTAAACTTTGATATTCCTTACCCGAAGCTGAGAAAGAGATCAGGTAGTGACCCTCTTTTTCTTCCACCTTTACATCTTTGATATATTCCTTTAATTGCTTAAGCTGCTCCGTTGCATCCGCTTGATTCTTACTCATTTCCACAACGGAATCCGACAGTTCCTTCGGTGCTGACTGCCACTTGTTACTCATTGAATCCTTCGTGTAAAGTCCCTCTTCTGTAAAATAGGTTTCCGCTTCGATTGGCATTCCCATCATCGTCATTTCTGTCGTCTGATACATACCAAGCGGTTCCATAACGTAATCCATCTCAATCGTCGACGACTGGTTCACTTCCCCCGCATCCTCGGCAGCCGGGATGATATCCTGATCCATCTCCATCTTCACGTGAAAGCTTTCCATCTTTTCTGAGGCAGAAATAGAAGAATTGATGATTTCTTCCACATCTGTTCCGCTCGTTGTCGTTCCGCATGCCGTCAATCCGATTGTCAGAAGTACCGCCGATCCAAGTCCAAGTAGTTTTTTCATGTGATCCCCCTCGTTTGTTTGATACCTTATATACGATGCCGGGGCGTGAAAAGTTTCAAAAAGTCCTTGTAAATCCTTATTAAACTAAAGAACAGGTTGGGAATATTGGATGCATAGGATACCTTAGCCTTTGTAAAGTAACTAAAGATATAAATAGGGGGAAATTTTCCCGCTAATCTGCTGAAGCTTGCTTGGATAAGGGTAAATAAGGGGAAAATTTTCTTTTAATCTTGGCACAGATCCCCAATTTTAATGTTTTTCAAGTAAATAGAAGTAAAACTTCCCTTTATTTTAATTATTTTCAGTTCGATTTCGTCATTAAGGGAAATTTCTCCCCTTATTTAATTATCCAATGATACTGATTCTTTCATCTGGCTCGAAGGGTTCTGCTTTTGTTCACTTTGCCGGGTAAGATTAGATGTAAATACATCCACATTTTGCGGTGTAGATTGCAATTTTGTACTCCAAAACAGAACCCATTACTCATCGAAGCTCTTCTTCTCTTCCTGCCAACGACTGCAGATACCTCAGATTCATTTGAACCAGTATCAGTGTCGCAGCCGTTTTTAAGATGGTTAAATAACTATTCCATTGTTTTTCATGAAAGTAACCAAGCTGATCAGCTATCTCATAAATAACCACGTAAATAACAATCCATAGTATAAACTTCCACAAGGAGAATTGTTTGGATTGTGTGCTTAGATAAAAAAGGAGTGGTACCAGAAGCACAAGCATGCGAAAGACGAAATCGACAGGATGAACATCATTCACCACATAATAATAAAGCTCGTAACTCCCTTTCAGTATGGCATCTGCAGCCAGGTTAAGGTAAAGAATAAACACGATACTCCCATACCACTCAATCGGTTTCAGATGAAACAACCGTTCATCCTTCATTTCTAGTTTTTCAACCAAACGAAGATTCCACACTAATATCAAGTACAAAGCTGGATAGATCGGAACTGAATAAATCAGCTGCCATCCACTGTAATTAAAAAAAGAAGAGTACTCAGAAGCGATGTATTCATAACCAATGGCGAACAGACTCCACCCTATTAGGTAGAAAGTTTTAGATCTAAAACTTTTTCCAACGGGGAACTTTGATAAAAACAGGATGTTGATAGCAGGATAGATCACAATTGCTCCTACAAAATCGATTCCTTGTACACCAGGTTTAAAGTAAGAATATAATTCATACATCCCGCCTAAAACTGAATCTGCAAAAAGCGCCAAGTAGACGGAAAAGATAGATGTTACATACATCTGTACAGGCGATAATCTTTTTTTCACTTTCAACACGAGAACGATCAAGACTAGTATCGTCACAAACATTAAAACCATAGAATCATCTTTGATACCGAGATGTATATATCATGTCCACAAATGGGGAGTTTTAGATTACGGTATTTGGAAAATACCAATGACATTCCCGTTAGAGGAATCTCACAAAACAAAAAGACCCTCAACCAATGTTGAAGGTCTTCCCCCTTTAGAATGTTCAGCCCAATAATTTTTCAATTTCTTCTCGATTATTCTCAAAGCCGATCAGGTTCTTCACGAATTTCTTCTTACCCAATAGTCCTTTTTTGTAAAAAACAAAGGAGGGTACGATGCGGGAACCCGCTATATCGATTAATTCCTTCTCCAACATGGCATCCTCACCGACATTTTTATGCACGTAATCGATGTCGTGCTCTGCCAAGTATTCTTTGGCTGCCTGGCAGTCAGAGCATGTTGGGCGTGTATAAAGTTCCAAGATCAATTCCTTATTCATCGTCTGTATCACTCCTTATATCCCGGATGGCTTGAATCCTTTCAGGCGAAGGGCATTGAGCAATACCGATACGGAACTGAAGCTCATGGCAGCCCCTGCGATCATCGGATTCAACAGCGGTCCTCCGAATAGATAGAGTACGCCCATTGCAACCGGGATTCCCAGGATGTTGTAGGCAAAAGCCCAGAAGAGATTCTGTTTGATATTCCGGATTGTGGCTTTGCTGAGCTCGACAGCTGTCGGTACGTCCATCAGGTCGCTTCTCATAAGGACGATATCGGCTGATTCCATGGCAACGTCCGTCCCTGATCCGATGGCAATTCCGATATCTGCCTGTGCAAGGGCAGGTGCGTCGTTGATGCCGTCACCGACCATGGCGACTTTTTTTCCCTCTTCCTGAAGCTTTTTGACTTCATTTGCTTTGTCTTCAGGCAGCACTTCACTCAATACGCTGTCGATTCCAACCTGCTCCGCAATGGCTTCAGCGGTCCGTTTATTGTCACCGGTGATCATGGCAACCTCGATGCCCATTTTGTGAAGCTTTTTGATGGCTTTGTAACTTGTTTCCTTGACCGTGTCTGCAACCGCGATGATTCCAGCAATTTCTTCTTCTACTGCGATATACATTGGCGTTTTACCCTCTGATGCCAGGCGGTCCGAAGTTTCCTGCAAGTCCCCTAACTCAACATCGTTTTCATCCATAAGCTTGCGGTTTCCAAGCAGAAGATCTTTGCCATCGACCGTTACTTCAAGTCCCTGACCTGTTATGGCGTCAAAAAATTCTGTTTTAAGAAGGGAAAGCCCCTTTTCCTCTGCGGCCCTGACAATCGCTTCACCCAGCGGATGCTCAGATCCTTTTTCTGCGGAAGCGGCAAGGATCAGAAGTTCTTCTTCAGAGGTTCCGCCAGACGTCACGATATCTGTGACGACAGGCTTCCCTTCCGTGATCGTTCCTGTTTTATCAAATACGATCGTATCGATTTTATGCGTCGTTTCGAGTGCTCCGCCGCTTTTGATCAGTACGCCGTTTTCAGCACCTTTTCCGGTACCGACCATGATGGCGGTCGGGGTTGCAAGCCCGAGGGCGCAAGGGCATGCAATAACCAAAATCGAGATGGCGATGGTGAATGCGAAGAGACCTGATTCACCGCCGAAGTACCAGGCGAGACCTGAGAGGATTGCCAGCACGATCACGATTGGTACGAAATAACCGGAAATGACGTCTGCCATTTTTGCAATCGGCGCTTTGGAACCCTGTGCGTCCTCCACCAGCTTTATGATCTGGGACAAGGCGGTATCTCTCCCTACCTTTGTCGCTTCGTAGCGGATCGTTCCATTTTTATTGATGCTGGCTCCGATGACAGAAGCTCCTGCTTCTTTTTCAACCGGGATGCTTTCACCTGTCAGCATCGATTCGTCCACGGAAGTCTTCCCTTCCACTACGACGCCATCGACCGGCAGCTTTTCACCGGGTTTGACAATGATGATGTCACCGGCTTCCACTTCCTCAATCGAAATCTCGGTTTCTTTTCCGTCCCTGACGACGATCGCTGTTTTAGGGGCCAGCCCCATCAGCTTCTTGATCGCTTCCGAGGTTTTCCCTTTTGAAAGGGCTTCGAAATATTTACCCAGTGTAATGAGTGTCAGGATGACCGCTGCCGACTCATAATAAAGATCCTGCGCGTAGCTTTCATTCCCCAGTACGATGAATATGGAGGCAATGACACTGTACACAAATGCTGCACTCGTTCCCAGTGCCACCAGGGAATCCATATTGGGATGGCGCTTGATAAGCGTCTTAAATCCAACGGTGAAAAATGGCTTCCCCATCACCATTACAGGAATTGTGAGGATGAGCTGCACAAGCGCAAATCCTGTCGGGTTCATCATCGGATCGATTGCTTCAGGCAGCGGCATGCCGAACATATGCCCCATTGAAACGAGCAGGAGCGGAACCGTGAAGAGGGCTGAAACCCAGAAACGTCTCCACATATGCTTGATATGCTTTTCTTTCTTTTCTCTGTCTTCATCGACCGCATCACCTGCATCGACATCTTCCTCGGCTTCATACCCGGCATCGGATACCGCTCTTTTGATGTCGGACACTGTGAGCATGGACGGATCATATTCAACGACCATTTTCTCCGTTGCCATATTGACGCTTGATTCTTTCACCCCGTGGAGTTTCCCGGTCGCCTTTTCAACCGACTGCACACATGAGGCGCAGGTCATGCCGGACACGGTGAAGGTTTTCTTTTCCATTTCCGTGACCGCCTTATACCCTGCATCATCCACAGCGTTCTTTATCTCATCCAGTGTGATTTCATTTTCATTAAATGTAATACGCAGTTTTTCTGTGGCCAGATTTACACTGGCTTCCTGTACCCCTGACAGTTTACCCGTCGCTTTTTCCACTGCCTGCGAACACGACGCACATGTCATCCCTTCGATGCTTAACGTTTTTTCTGTCATCGTGTGAGACCACCTTTTTATTTGATCGGTTCTGATTCGTAACCTGCTTCAGAGACCGCTTTGCTTAAGCTTTCAGGAGATTGTTTCGTTTCGTCATACTTCACTTTAGCGGATGCATTCTCAAGATCGACTTTTGCTTTTTCCACTCCATCCAGTTCATTAAGTGTCGTTTCTACTTTCTTGACGCAGTTTCCGCATGTCATTCCTGATACTTTCAATAATGTTTTTTCCATTTTTGAACACTCCTTAAGTTTGTTTGAATGTTGACCACCGCTGTTGATTTCCGTGGAAGTCTTCGCTTACCGCTGCCGTCCCGTAAGCCTCTTCGGTCGAAGGAAACCATAATCAATGCTGGCAGTTCATGCCGTGATCTTTTTTGCATGTGCACTGGCCGGGGACGCAGTTGCATGCGACCTCCTCGACAGCGTTTTTTTTCTTGTTTTGTAACACTTCCTCGAGCATGGCGATGTCGTCATGACTTAGGGTAGCTTCTCCGATGAGGTCGGCAATCGTCTTGCCGACTGCACGGCTGCATATGTGATGAAATAATCCTGCCTTTAACGTTTTTAAACTTTCCTCTTCGCTGACAGCGGCGGTGTAGATGAACCGGTTGCCGGATTTTTTCGTTTGAAGCATGCCTTTTTTGACGAGTCTCCCAATAAATGTCTTGGTCGTCGCGGGCTTCCAATCTCTTTTGTTTTCAAGGACTTTGCTTATTTCCTTGCTGGTCACTTCTTCAAGCGCCCAGACGACCCGCATGACCTCCCATTCGGAATCCGTGATTTCAGGTTTTTCCTCATTGGGCAAAGGATGTCACCTCTCTTTCGTTTACATTTGTAATCAACTTATATTTAGAGTTTACAACTGTAATCGATTTTAGTCAATCATTTAATTTCATTTTTTAAAAAAGGGCATCTGCCCATTCTGCTTTTATTAGTCTGTACCACTGGCCGTGTGTTATAAACTGCATGGAAAATGCATATTTCCAGAGAAAAAAGCTGCGCAGGGAGCCTGCACAGCTTTTTACCTTTCCTATTTTCTTTTTTCTAGCTTACCGTCTTTCATCTCATATATATCATCACATAAATGTAAGATGCTCTCATCGTGTGTGACCATCACAGCCGCTTTCTGCTTTTCTTTCACCACTTTTGAGATGAGACGGATGATTTCGATACTCCTGCCGGAATCGAGGCTCGCTGTAGGTTCATCCGCCAAGATGAGGCCCGCATCATTCATGAAAGCCCGCGCAATCGCCACCCTCTGTTTCTCCCCTCCCGACAGCTGATAGGAATAATGGTCAGCACGATGCTCGAGTCCGACAGACTTTAAAAGATCTGCCGCCCGCAATTGCGTTTCCCTGTTCCACTTACCTGCCAGTTCAGCGGGCAATTTGAGCTGCTCTCTCACTTTGAGATAAGGAATAAGATAGGATGATTGAAAAATATAGCCGATCGAATGGAGCCTTACATTTGTCTTTTGTTTATCCGAAAGGTGCACGATATTCTGACCGTTGACAAGCATTTCCCCTTCATCAGGGGATGATAGTGCACCCGCAATGGAAAGAAACGTGCTTTTCCCTGATCCAGACGGCCCGAGTATGGCGGTCAGCTTCCCTCTCTCTGCTTTAAACGATAGTGAGTGAAGGACATCGATTTTCTTTTCTCCGTCCTTGAAGGTTTTGCGGATTTC
Organism: Bacillus sp. Marseille-Q1617; assembly: GCF_903645295.1. Classification (NCBI taxonomy): domain Bacteria; kingdom Bacillati; phylum Bacillota; class Bacilli; order Caryophanales; family Bacillaceae; genus Bacillus; species Bacillus sp. Marseille-Q1617. Next base: position 908,305 of record NZ_CAHJXM010000001.1, on the reverse strand, counting down.
TCTCAGTTCCAGTGGATATGTTTTCATTATTCAGCCCTCCCCATGGCAGTCAGCGGGTCCGCTTTCACGATGTTAGCTGCAGATAGTAAGGCACCTGCCAGCGAGACAATCAGCAATACCCCTGAAAATGTCAAAATAAGACGTAAATCGAATACAAACGGGATGTCCCCGGGAAGCCAATTTGGCATTAAAGCAGTGAACCCGATTGATGCCCCGATACTGATGAGGGATAGTATCAGCACCTGTAAAAGAGTGGTACCGATCAGGAAACCGTTCTTTGCCCCGATTGCCTTCAATACCCCGAATTCGTTCATTTTCTGAATCGTCATGATAAAGAAGAAAGCGGCCAGTACAAAGACAGCAATCACGACAAGGAAGACCAGCATCATATATAGTGAGCTTTGCTCAGCTTGATAGCCTGGGATGCCTGCGATTACTTCGTCCTTTGAAGTCCAAGTTCCGCCTGCAACATTTGATCTCACGTCTTTCTGAAGTTCATGATTTTCTTTTTCCAACACAAGAGCATTCACTGTATTCTTTTGATTCTCCGGTACCATTTCATTCCACCAAACAATATCCATGAACACAGCAGGCGTATGGCTGAATGTCTGTTGATCAGTGAATCCGGAAACGGTAAATCTTTTATCAAATTGCTCGTCATAGAGCGTGTCACCGATTTCAATCCCCTCTTTTTGAAGCGAGATATCTGCAATGACGTGGGAATTTGTGGACTTTAGCGGCCACTTTCCTTCCGTCACTTCAGGCATCAAAAAGCCATCGGACTTGACCGCCATGAGGGTGACATCCACATTCTTGTCACTGTCTTCCTTTAAGAGTGAACGCATCTGCAAGACCAGGGGTTCGAGCCCTGGAGATGCCGTTTCATGCGGGATTTCCAGCCGTGACTGGTCAATCCGTGCTTCTGCATCCTCATCGATATAGTAAGCATGAGCCTTCATATTCTGGATAGATGAAGCGTTGTCTGTCGACAGCCCATTCGCAAGTCCGCTTATGATAAATACGAGAGAAGCGACAAAAAACAGGATGAACCCAATCAGCAGATACCTCATTTTGTAAAAACGAATTTCCTTTAATGACAGTGAAAACATTCTCTGTTCACCTTCCTTTAACATTAGTACAAATCCAGAATACTCCCTGAATATGAACGGAAGATGAACAAATAAAGAAGGCCAGTCATATTTTTCATGACTGACACCCTCTTTTACTTCACAGGCAGCTCCACCGTAAATTCGGTCCCTTTTCCGGGCTTGCTATCAAGCTGGACCCTCCCCCCATGTAGATTCACGATGGTGGAAACGATCGATAAACCAAGGCCTGTCCCTTCAATCGTCCTGGTCCTTGAAGTATCCGCTCGATAAAACCGGTCAAAAACGCGGTCGCTTTCCTTCTCCGATATTCCGATACCGGTATCCCTGAAGACGACTGAAACCATGCCTCCATGCTTTTCCACGGTGACATCAATCGTTCCATGGGGACGGTTATATTTAATCGCATTCGATAACAGGTTATCCCAGACAGTATTGAGAAGCACCCTATCGCCTTTTATTTCATGATCGGACAGAGAATAGGTCAGCATGATCCCTTTTTGGCTGATTTTCCATTGATATTGCCCGATGATCGCTTTGAGCTGTTCCGAGACATTGAATGTATCCACCTTCAACACGTCATCATTTCGATCAAGGGATGCAAGGAGAAGCAATTGCTTCGTTAAATTTGACAGCCTGTCTATTTCTCCATTCATGATGGAAATATACTGAGCTTTTTCGTCCGAAGAAAGATCTTCACTTTTCAACAGGTTCGAATATCCTTTTATATTCGATAAAGGAGACTGGATATCATGGGAGATGTTCGAGATGAATTCCTTCCTTATCTCATCGAGTTGTTCCAACTGTTTGGACATGCGCTGGAAGCTGTCTGCAAGCTGACCGAGTTCGTCCCGCCGCGAGCGGTCCACTTCCACGTTGTAATCCCCCTGTGCAAGTGAATGAGTCGCCTTCGTAAGTTTTGAAATGGGCCTGATCAGATAACGGGTCCCGATGATAATCAGTACAATGCTAAAGAACAGGGTCAATGCCAGCAGCCAGCCGAACAACAGATGCATCTCATTAAACAGCAGTTTTATGTCGGGACGAATGAAAAGTGCATATCTTTTCCCATCATGATTGACTGGCACCCCTATTGTATTGGATAATTCATTCGCAAAAAAACCCGTCACAAACGTTTTACTGGGAAAATCCTGTATTCCGTGATAAACCTCCCCTTTCATTACAGTATCAAGAGCAGACCTGTCAAGCCCTTTGTCACGGAAAGGAGCCCCAAAGAATGTACCTTCTTCCGACTCACCATCCACCAGATAAAATTGATAACCGGCAGAGGAGACATGTTCTAAATATTCATGCATCCCCATTTCGGGATGATCCTCGATAAACCCGGCCATTTCTTGACCGATCCGTGTATTTTTCTGATCGTTCTGTGGTTTCAAATATTGCTGATAATAGAGATTTGATAGGATGAACGCAATGATTCCGCTGAGAAGCATGATTCCGATTGTATAGACAGTGAATTTTACATACAATGACTTCATCGGTTCGTCTCCAGAAGATAACCCACTCCCCGCACCGTCTTGATACGGAAATCATCTGTATGTCCGGAAAGACGTTCCCTCAAGCGTTTCACATGGACATCCACCGTCCGCTCATCTCCTTCATATTCGCTTCCCCAAATTCTTTCAATCAGCGTATCACGTGACATCACCTGGTTTGGACGGGACATGAACAAATATAGAAGCTCAAACTCTTTTAATGGAAAAAGAAACGTCCTGCCCTCCATCTTGACTTCATATTTTTTCTTGTCCGCCGTTATCCCACCGATCCTGATCTTGTCTTTGTCTTCTTGTTTATCATACCTGCGGGTCAGGGCTTTTAAGCGGAACAGCAGCTCTTTAGGCTCGAATGGTTTTACGAGATAATCATCGGTTCCTGAAAGGTATCCCCGTTCTTTGTCCTCGATTTCCCCTTTTGCCGTTAACAGGATGATGGGGATATCATACTTCTCCCTGATTTCCCTCGTTAGGTTAAATCCGTCCATATAAGGCATCATCACATCCACGACCGCAATGTCACAAGCTGTTTTTTTCAGGACATCAAGCGCCTCCATGCCATTTTTAGCAGGATGAACGATATAGGACTCCTCTGAAAGGTGGACTTGCAGCAAATGCAGAATATGTGGATCATCATCGACGATTAAGACGTTCACTTTTTCATCCTCCTTGCGTTAGTGCATTATGTAAGTCTTCTCACGATTAAATTGTCTCAAGGTTCGCCTATGTCTATTATACCCCTCGCTTTCTGTCTGTCACCTGACAACAGAATAAGCCTGAAAAGTTTTATAAAGAATGGAATTCGTTTGAATAAAGCGACAAAAAATCATACGTTCGCTCATCCTTTTACAATGAAAGATATAAGCCCATAAAAAAGAGCCCTCCATCAGGAGGGCTCTTTTACAGCAAAAGCTATTATGCTTTAACGACGTTAGTCGCTTGAAGTCCACGTTGACCTTGCTCAGTGTCAAATGTAACTTTTTGGCCTTCGTCTAAAGATTTAAATCCTTCGCCTTGGATAGCTGAGAAATGTACGAATACATCTTCTCCACCTTCGATTTCGATGAAACCGAAACCTTTTTCTGCGTTAAACCATTTTACTGTACCTTGTTGCATAATTATTTCCTCCTGCGTGGAGTCTTAGTCCACATTTTATTACTATTGTTGCTCAAGTTAGATATCAAAGGCGAAAAGTTTAAATACTTTCATTCCTTACAGACCGAACAAAAATAATTCTTACTTAGAATAACAGGTGTGACTGGGAAAAGCAAACGTTCGAAAGTCCCGTTTTCCAGGTAATGCTAATTTACCCTTGTTGTAACAGGAACGATTGTAAAATTCCGTCCTGAAATTGGTATTTAAAGGGGAACGTGTCGTTTATGTCGAATAAAGAAGGAAAGGGGATGGCCCAATGGATAAAAATCGATTACTGAAGGAATGTAACCATGCCAGCCGTGGAAATTTCTTTTCTTTAGAAATTCCTGCGAATTCAAAGGCGGATGGAGAAAACATCGAGCAAATGGCAAGGGAATTGGAGAAAGAGGGGAAAATCAAGATCAGAGAATGTGTGCACAATGATACCTTTGTGTATGTACATGGCATCGTCAAGTATGCCTCAAATTAATGGAAGGAATTGCCGGCAGTTCGGGCGTTGTATATGTTCAAGCTGCCGGTATATTTTTGCCAAAACAAAAAGGACCCTCGGATGAGAGTCCTTTTTTATTAAAGCAATTATGCTTTAACGACGTTAGTCGCTTGAAGTCCACGTTGACCTTGCTCAGTGTCAAATGTAACTTTTTGACCTTCGTCTAAAGATTTAAATCCTTCGCCTTGGATAGCTGAGAAATGTACGAATACATCTTCTCCACCTTCGATTTCGATGAAACCGAAACCTTTTTCTGCGTTAAACCATTTTACTGTACCTTCTTGCATAATTGTTTCCTCCTGCGTGGATTCGAGTCCACTTTTATTACTATTATTGCTCAATTAGATATCAAAGGCGAAAAGTTTAAATACTTTCATTCCTTACAGACCGAACAAAAATAATTCTTCCTTAGAATAACAGGTATTGATGCTAAAAGCAAATTTAATTTTACGGAAATTCGTTTTTTCAAGAAAGGAACCACTTCTATATAGAAGTGGTTCCTCATCAAATGCCTTTTTTAAACAGCTTTTTCCTTAGAGGGGTCTACCGTGCTTTCTTTTTTGGTCATTGGTTGAAGTTTGAGGTAAGTAAATGATCTCCACAGCCATTCAAATGGTCCGAACCGAAATTTTTTCAGCCACCAGGTGCTGAATGCCAGTTGAAGTGAGAAAATGGCGAGGCAGATGACGGTTCCTAACCAAAGACTTACATCTCCGTAAAAGCCCAACCCTACAAAAATTCCGACAGAAATGATCGTCTGCATCAGGTAATTGGTAAGCGCCATCTGACCTGTGTACCCAAGCGGACGAAGCTTTTGCTGCCACTTTTCTTTCCTTAATAAAAGCGTGAGGGATGAAATGTAAAAGAAGCAAAGGGTCAACCCGCTCAAGCTTGTAAAAACCTGCACGGCAATTTCCTGTTTCACCCCTAGATCCCAGACCTTCGTCATATACATTGCAAGGATCACCACAAGGGGTATACTGCTCACGAAAGACCATGTGCGTATTTTCTTAATGAAAGTCAGGTGCTTTTCTACGTCCTGGAAGATGCCGGCTTTTCCTGCAGCGAGTCCAAATAGGAACATGGCAAGTACAGGGAACATAGCCGGGATCAAGTTTGCCAGCATCGCCGGTACTTCGGTTCCTAGGCGGTAGGATACCCACTCGAGGTAGCTGCCATGTTCGTAAACATGCAAATACTCTTCCATGCTGCCGTAAGCAGCACCTGCAATCGCTTCTGTTTCTGCAGCTTCAAGAAAACTTGATGGAATCAAAAACATCAACGCGAATAATGCATTGATGGCAAACAATAAACTGAACGCCCAGATGACCATCGTCTTGATCTTTCTTTTATAGAAGAAAAGAAGCAATAAACCTGCGATGGCATACGTATGGAGAATATCCCCGAACCATAGGCCGATCAGGTGCGCCGCCCCGAAAAGCAGCAAGGCAAAGATCCTTCTCAGATAAAGCCTGTTCATACGCAAGCCTTTTTCCTCAGCACGGCTCATGAAAATATAAAACCCAAGGCCGAACAAGAAAGAGAAAATCGTGAAAAATTTCATATCCACAAACAATGCAAAAAACACATCGATCCAGTGGTCCACTCCACTGTAATCCATAGGAATTCCGTACATCGATTTCATAAAATCAGGCGAATGGAACGTCGGCATATTCACCAGGAATATCCCGAATAAAGCAAAACCGCGGATGATGTCAAGGCTAATCATCCGTTCTTTCCCCAATACTGGTGATGACTTCATTTGGTTTCTCCTCTTCATTCTACTTTGTATATTTTTTACAGTTCAATTCTATAAGATTATATAACAAATGAGGAGTGGATGAGTACAACTTTTTTCGTGTTGTTATTTCTCTTTTAAATTCTTTTCAATGGTTCTGTTTTGAGAAGTAAAGTTATCTCTCTGCCGCTTTACGATCATCCTTGATATGCTTCAGTGTCACGATAAGACTTGTGAAACCTGCAGTAAACGAGCCTGGCAGACTGTATAACAGATACTTCCAGTTACCGGTAATCAAGGACACTGCCGTAAAAATAACCGGTAAGCCTACAAGAACGAATAAGGACGTAATTAGGGCGATCTTATTCCCTCTTTTCATATTGACCATCCTCCTTTTCCACCAGGGGAGCTATGGATATCGCTCCCCTGCCAGACTTAGTTTAGAACCCATTTATCCTTCATGAACAGAATGCGTCCGATGATGAAGACGACAATCATCACCAGCAAGTTGCTGGAAATCGTGATCGCCAAATGCTGATAATCGACGATTCCAAACAGCAGCTCTTTCATCTGGCTGAACAGATTCAAAATTGGGATGGCGAAGTGATGGACTTCGAGTTCATTCACTCCAAGGCTGCCGATGATCATCGCCGGGAACATCGAAAGCATTGAAACGGGAGTGTAATAGCTTTGCGCTTCCTTCACCGTTTTCCCCATGATGCTGGTGATCATTAAAATGGAAGAATTGAAGACGGCATAGACCAAAATGACGAGTAACGAGATTCCGGCAATCAAATAGAGATTTTCCCCGAAGGAAATGGCTTCCTTTAACTTTTCTGTGAAGAAGGTGATTTCAATCATCATGACCAATAACGTGATGAAGCCCATGATTGTACTCAAAGTGGAGATGGCGAGCCACTTTGCCAATATGAGTGTAGAACGATTGACTGGTGTCATAAGCAGGGCTTCCATCGTTTTCTTTTCTTTTTCCCCAGCAAACAATTCAGCTGCGGCTGGACTTGCCCCGATTCCGATCGCGATGGCAAGAATCAGTGGAACCAGTAAAGCGAGCATGTTGACACTGAGGTCTTCGGAAAGCTCTTCCTGTTTCACTGTAAACGGCTGGATTACAGACAATTCCGTTCCCTGAGCTTCCAGGCGCTGTGCCGTAATTTCTTTTTCAAGAGTGGTGAATTCATTGGTGACAATGGCAATCAGACTAGAGGCTTTCTGACTGAAAGAGTCTCCTACTACAGTTACCTCTGCTTGTTCCCCCTGCTCTACAGTTTCCATGAAATCATATGCCACCATCAGGCCGGCAAGAGCATCGCCGTCACTGACCATCTTTTCAGGATCGGACGACTTTTCGATTTTTACATTTTCATAGGAAGAAAATCTTGCAAGGATTTCTTCATCTGCATCCTGATTCACGGCCAGGGTATACGAATCTCCCTTGTCATCTTTAAGCATATTTTCATAGAAAAAAGTCAACCCGCTCATCATCAAGATTGGAAGAAGAACGATTAAAAATAACGTCCTTCTGTCCCTAAAACTGTCTTTCATTTCCTTCAAAAAGATTCTACGAAGCATAGTGCTCATTCCCCCTGACAAGCTTACTCATAAAGATATAGTTTAAATCACGGCTTTTTTCATTTTTATAGAGCTCTTCGATTTCCCCTTCATAGATGAGCTCCCCTTTGTGAATCATCGCCACCTTGCTGCAAAGCATCGATACTTCCTCCATGATATGACTCGAGAAGATAATCGTCTTCCCTTCCCTCTTCAGCTGATGAACAAGCTGCCTGAACACGTTGGAAGAGGTGATATCAAGTCCTGTGGTCGGTTCATCGAACAGGATGATATCCGGATCGTGGATCAGAGTTCTTGAGATGGCGACTTTTTGCCTCATCCCTTTTGAGAAGCCGCCCACTTTCCGGTCAAGATAATCCCTCATCCCGAACATTCGCGCAAGCTCATCGATCCGGACCTTCGTCTCGTGTTTGCCCATTCCATATAAGCCCGCGAAGTATTCAAGGTTCTCACGGGCTGTCAACCGTTCATATAGGCCGGTTTCTCCACCGAACAGGACACCGATCTGCCTCTTGATCTCATTCGGACTCTTGACGGTGTCATATCCTGAAACCGTCACTGTTCCTTCAGTCGGTGTCAGTAGAGTCGCAATCGTCCTGAGCAGTGTGGTTTTCCCTGCGCCATTTTCCCCGAGCAGACCGACAACCTCCCCTTCCTTCACTGAAAACGAAACGTGTTTTAATGCAGTAACGTAATTTTTTTTGTCTTTAAA